>JACNFI010000443.1 GCA_014384665.1 Candidatus Cloacimonadota bacterium | reverse complement strand
GAGGACTGTTCCCATAACCAACTGTGCCTGTGGGACTTATAACGCGACACTAGTGATCTACCATAATAAACAGCTCTAGCGAATTGATCCCCAATATTAACGAGCATTCTACAACCAGGATTTAAGACACGAAAGCATTCTTTCCAAACTAAATTTAGATTATTGATATATTCTTCATATGAATCATTAAATCCAATTTGATCTGCTATTCCATAATCTTTTAATTGCCAATAAGGCGGCGATGTAACTACTAAATGAACGGAAGAATTTTTAACTTCGTCCATCCTTCTTGAATCGCCTAAAATGCATATATGCCTGGTTTTCATAATGTACCTTTATATTCTAATTAAGAGAATAAACTTCATTATTAATTAAATTATTTTGAATTTTTAATAATTTAACAATCTTATCCGACTTGCTTTATTGTCTGACCTAAAACATTTATAAACACAGCGTAAACCATCGAAACAAAGTCAATATTTTTTAAAGAAGTTTGTCAAATTTTTTGTGAGAATTCTTAATTCTTCATTCTTAAATATCATCACTCATTTCGTATTCAAAAAATTTAAACAGAACTCTTTAAAATAATCGCAAAGGCAAATCAAAAGCTTCTGAAACAATTTTTATAAATCAAGACAATAACGAACTGCATCTTCAATTCTCGTCAGTATCTCACCAGAAACTTTTCCTGCTGGACTTTCTGGAAATCTATTTGGATCTAATGAACGGAGTTGAAAACATAAAAACACAGTTTCCATTGACAACCCACTATCTGAAGAAGATATACGAACATTGGTCAGATAATCACTAGAGATATTCTCCCCTTTCGTTCCTACAACTACTGTTACTACAAGAGGAAGCTTATTAATCGTATTATTAGATAAAACTAATACTGGACGATTACCTGCTTGTTCTCTCCCTTTAGTTGGGTTCAAATCCACAAAATAAATTTCACCTCGTTGAATTGCCATTATGTTGTCCTCAATCCATCCATTTCAGTAACAATAAACTCTCTATTATTCTTTTGCAACTCTCTTTGAATTTCTTTATCTTCTGCCATAGCAGTAAGTTGTTGTTCAAAATCCCGATTAAATTGGGATTCCTTTAAATCTTTTTGTCGCCAACGACGAAGGATCCGTTCAATTAACCGTAACTGATCTGTTCGAGATAATAGATTAATATTTTTTTCAATCTGAGATAAATTTATAGAATTCATAATTTTCCTTTTCTACTAATCCCAGTAAATTGGGGATAATTTTTCAATAATTGATTTTATTTTTTATATCGACAAATAAGTCTAAGATATATTATACTATAACTCGCAGTATATTATGCACCTTATCTATTAACTTAACATACCTGAAAATAAATAACCTATCCGTCTTGGTGCGGAGATATGTCTTTTAAATTTACAATTTTATCCGACTTGCTTTATTATCTGACCTAAAACATTTATAAACACAGCATAAACTATTAAAATAAAGTCAATATTTTTTAAAGAATTTTGTCAAATCTTTTATAAAGCTCTTAATGCGTCATTTTCCCAATCTTATCAATCTTTTCATATCCAAAAAATTTAGACAGAACTCTCAAATTTTAACATAATAGCAAAGGCAAATCAAAAGCTTCTGGACTATTTTTTCTTCCTTAATATTTTACCTTCTCCAAGAATTAGAGTCGGGAATGCTCCAAGATGTAAAGGATTTTTATCCCATACGATTATACTTGCCAGCTTTCCTTTTTCTATTGTTCCAAGAATATCATCTATTCCCAATATTTTTGCATTTTTATAAGTAATCAAAGAAATTGCATCTCCTTCGCTCATACCTTGAATCATAAAGAATTTCAGACTATCTCTAAGAGCTATGGTCTGAATAACAGGGTGGTCCGTCATAAGTCCATAAAATGCTTTGGATTTCATAAGCAGACCTGCATTTTGATAATAGGCATGTTTTAATTCCACTTTATAACCAACAGCACCAAGAGGACCATATACTATTGGAATTTTATTTTTTGCAAGTTCATCAAATATCTCTTTGTTGAATACATCACCAGTATGCTCAGCAGTAACATTCAAATTATATTTTTTCACAAGTTTGATTAGATACAGCACATCGTCATCTTTATGCACATGAACCTTTGCTATCTTCTTACCGGAGAGAAGTTCTAAAATTGCTTTTTCCTCAGAATTAAATTCCACCTCAAATTCCTTTTCTATAATTCTCCTTTCTGTTTCAAATTCTTTTTTTGTAAGTTTCTTATCCTTTTTCTTTTGATTTAGTTCTAATAATTTCTTCTCCCTGGATAAAGATGCTTTTTCTTTTTTGATAAGTAAGTCATCAAATTTTTTCTCAAGAAGTGCATAAACGCCCATTCTTGTATTTGACCTTTCACCTTTCCATTCAGTGGTTGAACGAGGATTAAAGCCAAGAGCCATTTTAAATCCATAATCTTTAATAAATGCCTGGTCTCTGTTTTTTGCATAATTTCTGATAATCATTGCTCGTCCGCCAATCAAATTCCCACTTCCAGGAATAACACAACTGTAAAGAACCCCAAAATCAACCGCATCTTTAAAAGCTCTATCATCAAAATAAATACTGTTTAAAGGGTCGTTTAATGGACGGATTTGATTTGTGTAATCATTAACTTCAGCTTCCTCCCACGGTTCACCTTCTCTATCCATTCCAATATGAGAATGAGCATCAATAAAAGCAGGGGTAACAAATCCTTCATAATCAGCTTTTACTTTCTCTGAAGATACCTCAGAAATCTTATTCCCTTCTACCACTATTGTCTTATTTTCCAACTTTGTTTTACCATCATAAAGCACTTTTGCTTTAATTACTATCTCTTTTTTCTTTGCCATCTCGTTTCTCCTTCATTAGTTTAAGTTGCTAATTTTAGTTGCTTATAAAACCTTTTGTGTTTGCTATGAATTTGTGTCTTATATAAAAAATACTTATATTAAGTCAATCTTTCTGTTTTTTTACCGTATAAGGAAACATAATTTAGAATAATTTAGTCACCTGCTCGCTTTATACGATTTGAGAGGTTTTGAAAAATATAAAAGAGTTCACTATAAAAACCCGCGATCCCCAATTAAATTGGGGACACCCCGTTAGATGTTCTTGTCCCGTCCCGATTTATCGGTATGTGATTCTATCTAACGGGGCAGACACGAAATACTCGAAAATGGTCGTGTAAATTCAGTAATATCCGCATGTATTTTCGCGTATTTCGCGGGAGATAACTTTTAGAGTGGACTCATAAAATCTTAATAAAATCATAGTGCGAACTGTTTTGTATTTATCATTATTGTTTTCGGATTTGAAATTTGTGAAAAAATTGACAAATAATCTCCAAACAAAAAATATTCTATAGAGAAAATTATGATAGTTAAGAAAATATTTATAATTGTATTACTTGTTTTTATAGTCCTAGCTGGTTTGTCAGAACGGTTTGTATTAGCTGAAAATATTAATAATGCACCTACAATTGGTGTTGTACTTAGCGGTGGGGGAGCACGAGGAATATCGCATGTTGGGGTCTTGAGGGCTTTAGAAGAATATAATATTCCAATTGATTATATTGGAGGAACAAGTTTTGGTGCACTCATTGCAGCTTTTTATGCTTCTGGATATGATTCATACCAGATTGAAGAAATCATAAAAAATGTTGACTGGACTCTAACCTTTTCTCCTAAAAAAGACAGACAAAAATTTTACTTTTATACAAGAAGATTTGCTGATGCCAATCTATTAAGAGTTAGGTTTAAGGATTGGAAACTTCAAATTCCAGGTGCAATATCAAGCTCGCAACGAATTTTGAACAATCTTGCTTATTATTTTACAAGACCAAATTATATTTCTAATGGAGATTTTCTTAAGCTTCAAATACCACTTTTTATCTCAACTACAAATATCGTAAATGGAAAGAATAAAATATTTACATCTGGGGATTTAGTAAAGGTGCTTCAAGCAAGCCTTTCGGTTCCTTTTTTGCTTCAACCAGTTTATATTGATTCAACCTTATATGTAGATGGAGGTATAACAAATAATTTACCAATTTTAGCTATGAAAAAAATGGGAGCTGATATCATTATCGCTTCTAATGTGACAAATTTTCTATATCCAATTAAGGATATGAACTCCCCAGTAAATATTGCAAATCAAATTATCAATATTATGATGTTCTCAAAGATTGAGGATGAGTTACAACAGGCTGATTTGATTATTCGTCCTCAAGTTGAATCTATTTCAAATACAGAATTTAGTAGATGGTCAGAATTGATTTCTTTGGGACAGGAAGAAGTTGAGAATAATAAGGATATAATATTATCTTTGTTCGGGCAGAATAAGGACACACCATTGCATACAAAGAAAATTGAAGATTTTCCATTTGAAGAGATAATTCTGCAGGGAAATACTATATTTAATTCATCTGAATTACTCGCTACTTTACAAAATTCTATTAACATATTTAGTATCAATGAAATTAAAAATAGTATTATTAATGTATATCTTGAGAACGGTTTTATATTAGCAAATGTAGATTCAGCTATTATAAATGGTAGCAATGCATACTTTCATATTGATGAAGGTGAAATAGAAAAGATTTTACTTTCAGGAAATAAACTCACAAAGGATAATGTAATTCTTAGAGAAATTGAAACAAGACCCGATGATATATTTAATATAAATAAGATTCAATCGGATATTGAAAGGATTTATGGAACTAATTATTTTGAACTTGTTACATTTAATGTAAGAAAGACATCATCTCAAAATGTTGAATTAACTTTTATTTTAGAAGAGAAGCCATTTGGTATTGTTGAGGCAGGAGCAAATTATAATACTGAAGAGGGCTCATCAGCTTTTATTTCAGTTGGACATGAAAACATACTTGGAACAGGAAATGCGTTGAGTTTTTATATGCGATTCGGTATAGAAAGAAAATTTGGGTTTCATCTAACTACCGATAGGATATGGAGAACGAATCTGAATAATTCTATAGAATTTTTTCTCAGGGAAAATACAATGGACAAATCAGATAGGGATTGGAATTGTCTCACTGAAACGGGATTCTTTGACAATAGAAAATTAGGCTTACTCTCTCTTATATTTGATTTCAAAGTACTTAATCTAAAAAATGCAGAACGAACAGCAGGTCTTGGGGTTAAACTATTTTTTGATAGTTTTGATGAATTCCCTTATCCTAATACAGGACTGTATAGAATAACCTCATATACTAATTTTAATGAAGCTTTTTGGTCAAAATACAATTTTCAGAGATTTAAATTTATTAATGGCATTTATACAAATCCATTGAAAAGAGTTACAATTGCAAACTGGGTTTATATGATTATTAATAGCAGTCAAGGCGGTTATATCCCATATATCCAAATGATTAAGAATCGTCCGATTAATACATTCTTTGGCTACCATTATAATGATGTATCAGGAGAAGATATTTTCTATACTTCCTTACAAATTCGGGTCTTATTGAGAAGGTTTAGTTTTAGCGATCCAAGGCAAAAACTGTTTTTTGTTATAAAAGCAGGTGTTGGAGAGTTTGGAAATATTGATAATATGGAAAAATTTTGGGATATTTTTAAGAAAGGCTCAAGATGTGGTTATGCAATTGGAATGGAGATGACCACTATCTTTGGACCTGTTAAATTGATATATGAACAAAGTAAAGAGATTAGTTTCTGGAATTTTTCAATAGGATATGAGTTCTAATATAACTCAAGTTTCGCAGAAGTGGAACTTACTGAATAAATAATGGTTAAGCCTTTATAATACCTTCTGCAAAATTTAAGCAAGGTTGATTTAATTTCATCCCGACAAGTCGGGACTAATATCAAATAAATGCCAAAGTTTAAATGTCAAAGTCATTATTTCTGCGCTGATTTATTTATGAAGATATAAGAAAATTAAGTTTACCCCGTTAGATAATCTCATATATATATCAGAAAGAATATCTAATAACATTAATATCTAACGGGGTGAAGTTTATTGGTTTTTCCCAATAAATTCTTGTTTCATCTTTTCATGCAATAGGCAAATCCTTTGGCTGATAATTGTGGAACTGCCTTTGATACCATTCTAACCTGTCCCCGCGTCCGCGGGGATGGCTTCACCAAGAAGTGGTCAAGATTTTGATTTTTCTTATTTGTTCACCCCGTTAGATATTCATCATATTAGATTTTTACAATCCTATTTAGTAAAATTATCTAACGGGGTAAATTTGTCATTTGAAATTTCATTAGAAATTAGATATTTGTTATTAGGTATTCATATTTCATAGGATGGAAATTACTTGAAAAAATCATATTTAACCTTTCATAATATCTACTGCGAAACTTGAGTAAGATAATTTATCCAGGTTTAGAATTTTTATGATTAATTTCCTTCTCTTTATTTTTTCCCTCCCTTTTTGAAGTATAAACAATCATTTCACCTAAAAGACCAATTGAAATGAGTTGAACCCCAACTACGATTAACAAAACACCAAGAAATAGTAGGGGACGATTACTCAACGGCATTCCAAAGAAAATTTTTGCGATAGATAAATAAAGGGTTACAATAAATCCAATAAAAGAAATTATTAATCCACCGATACCAAAAAGATATAGAGGGCTTCTTTCGTATTTTGTGATCATTGTAACAGTAAGCAAATCAAGAAACCCACGAGTAAACCTCTCCAGACCATATTTTGATCTACCAAATCTTCTCTTATGGTGTTTAATTGGAATCTCGCAAATTTTATAACCCTTTGCTTTTGCTAAAGCAGGGATATATCTATGTAATTCTCCATAAATATGAATTGATTTAATGACTTCATTTCGGTAAGCTTTGAAGCCACAATTATAGTCATGTAATTTTAATCTGAAAATTATTGAGGTAATCAAATTAAATATTTTTGATGATATTTTTTTGGTAATTGGGTCTTTACGATGTTTTTTCCATCCAGCCACAAGGTCATAACCTTCATTGATTTTTTTAATAAATCTTGGAATCTCATCTGGGTCATCCTGTAAATCTGCATCTAAAGTAAAAACAATATCCCCCTTTGCTTTATCAAAGCCGATTTGTAGTGCAGCAGATTTGCCAAAATTTCTACGAAATTTAATAATTTTAACATTCTCGTCTTCCCTAACTATTCTCTGTAAAATATTATAGGAATTGTCATTACTACCATCATCAATGAAAATAATTTCATAGTTTTTATTGCCGATATTTTCTAACATTTTTTGATGAAGTTCTTTCAGAGTTTTTTCCTCATTATAAACTGGTATTACAAATGATAAATCCATAATTTTACATATCTCCTTATATAAAGAAATAAATGATAGACATTGCTATACCTGAGATTATTGGTATAGTAATATTGTCATTTATATGTAAATCAGAAACTTCTGTAATAGAAGCAATTAATGCTCCAAAAACTATCATTATTATCGCAAGTTGTGGATGGGGATTATTAAAAGCAAAGACCTTTCTTAAAAACAAAAAGTAGCAAATTAGTCCATAGATAGTACAACTTAAAAAGGAACCGATAAGACCTTCTATAGTTTTTCGTGTTCTCCTAATTTTTCTTTTTCCCATTTTTAAACCAAGCATTGCAGCGCAAGTATCTCCAACAACAAGATAGGATATTGCTAAAAACGCTATTTCTTTTGTAAAAATTGCAATTACTACAACTGAAGAGGTCAAAAGATAAGATGCTCCGGTCAAACTGGTTGTTTCATTATCTCTTAACTGTGCACCAAAAACTTTGTAAAATTTGTTTTTAATCTTTGGGCTTTCCATTCGTGTAGCATCCACAACCACACAAAATAAAGCAATAGGCAATAAGATACTTATTGAAATTATATCTGACTTAACTACAAAATAGTATAAAACTGGTATTATTATTGCAAACAGATGAATTAATTTGCGATATATTTCATTTTTAACCATTATTATTTTAATTAATAATTCAATGATTATTTTGTCAAATAATTTTAATTTTCTTCTATTAAAATGTCAAATCTGAGATTTTTTGAAATATTCTTTTGCTTTTGTAATTGAGTTTTCAATACTTAATCCTTCTGCTAAATATGCGGTAATTGCAGAAGAAATCATACAACCTGTACCATGTTTTTGGGATAATCTCTTTCTTTGATTTCCAAAAATTTTCGCATAATTATTTCTAACTAAAAAATCTTTTATTGTCCTCTGATTATTTTTGAGGTGCCCACCTTTGACAAAAATTGAAGCATTATATTTTTGAGATAATTTTTTGGCATTTGAAATAATATCTTTTTCGGATTTAATATTTTTTTCTGATAAAATTTCTAATTCAGGAACATTCGGAGTGACTAAATCTGCAAGCACTAAAAATTTCTCTTTCAGATATTTTATATCAGAATTTTGCAGGAATATTGAGCCATCAGAAGCTGAAATAATTGGGTCAATCACAATATTTTTTATCTGAAATTTCATCAAATAATTCATAATCAATTTCATTATTTCGTGATTAAAAACCACTCCAATTTTTGTAGCAGAAATGGGAAAATTTTCCAAAACAGTTTTAAGTTGGATTTCAATTTGATTTTTGTCTAACGGTTTTGCAAAAAAGACATTTTCAAAATTTTGTGCAGTAATTCCTGTAATAACAGACAAGCCATAAACACCAATATCCTGAAAGGTTTTCAAATCTCTTTGAATGCCTGCACCGCCAGAAGTATCGCTGGCTGCGATTGTAAGACAATATGTTTGAAGGTTTAAAGGTTGAAAGGTTTTA
>JACNFI010000442.1 GCA_014384665.1 Candidatus Cloacimonadota bacterium | reverse complement strand
TTTCTACAAATCCGGAACAGATTCCTGATTTTTCCGAAACAAAAAAAATTGCGCAAAATGTTATAAATAACATAAATAAAATTGAGACAAAAAAAATAGAAGATTTCATCATAACCGACATTTCGAAGGATAAGAAGGATGAAGTTGAAAAACATATTATTGAAGAATTGTTGAAATACAATGAAGAGTTGCCATTAAAGAAAGATGAAGCAAAAGCGATTTCAATTATTAATAAAGAATTTGAAAAGAATTATAAAAATTTTAAAGATTTTGTTTCTGAAATGAAACAAGATGATCAATTCAGAGAAAAATTAATGATTACGAAAAAGAATCCAAAACTAAGTGAAATTGATGAAGCTTTAATAAATCATTTTGGTGAAAATTTTCCTATGAATATTAATTACAATAAAGCTTTGAATATGATAAATAATGATTTTATTACGGATTATAAAGAATGGGATAATTTCATTAAAGATTTTAAACAAAATAGAATTAAAAGTGAAATAGCTCACGATATTGTCAAAAATGTTTATAACCTAATTCCTAAATATCAAATAATTGCACAAACACCAAATTTTGTTATAATTCCTCTTATAAAACCCATAAAAAATAAAGTAAAATCAGGTAGTAAATGGGTAGATGAGTCAGATGTGAATGGAACTATAAGAGAATTATTTATTTCTATCATTTTTTCATCAAAATTAGGATGTTCAGTAGCAATTGCTGATAATATATCAAAAATTGATATTGAACAGAGAAGAGGTTCTGTTTATGTTCCCGGAAATCATTTATTAAGACAACTTACAAGTGATTCATGGCTTCGTAGTTATAATTTTGTAAATGAAAAAGGAATAAATGTTTATTCTGATGAAAAATGGCTTATAGCAATAGCATCATCACTTAGTTTAAGTTATATGGCAAATTATTCTAATAGAACAAATTTATTTGAAATATTAAAATCAAAAACAAAAGGACATCTTTTAAGGAGGATCGAAATGCAAGAAGAAAAAGATAATAAGAAAAGCAAAGGCAGGGTTTCATATTTAACAAACCCTAATGTTTACAAATTTATAGAAAATATATGGGAGGTAAGAAAATGAGAAAGTTAATTATGGTAAGTCCAGAGGATTTCAGTTTAGAAATGAAGAAAGAAGAGATCACAAATATCGTAAATATGTTTTGTGATTATTTGAATTTTTATCGGGTAAAATCAAGACCGACTAAATATGAAATTATGGGACCAGTTTCAAAAATATTAGAAATGGCAAAGAATAGTAAACGCTATACATCCGGTTCTATAAAATCAAAAGCACTTCGGAAACATGAAATGAATAAAATAAGCGAAGGTTATGTCAGTAATGAAGCATTTGGAAAACTTGAGGATGCTGTGGACAGTCTCATGAGTTTTAGGGAAGAGCTTCCGGAAATGCAAATAAAAAATGTTATGGAACTTATTGATGGTGAGATTTATTTTAAACAACGAAAAAAGAATGTAGAAAAATTTGAAAAAACCAAGTCTTATTTTGTGGAATTTCTTAAAATAAAATACACTTCAGATATTAAAGAGTTTAACCAGAAATGGGATAAAAACTTTAATGATTGGAGTGAAATTCCTTATCCATCAAAAAAATATGAAAGTGATGGTAATGAATTTATCAAATCAAATGTAGTAAATTTTTGGAAAGAAATAAAAGGAATGAAAGGAGAAAAAGATGAATAACACAAACAACGATCAGAATGTGTGGAAAAAGTTGGAGCAATATTTTGTTGAAAGACCGGAACCGATAATTGGCGCTAAAACAGTTCAAATTTTAATTATTCGGGAAATACTTGATTATGCTGCTTTTAGAACTGAAGATACAAAAGAACTCAATACAATGGTAACTCCAACATCAGTTACAAATAATAATCAAATATCCCGGGTTGCGTTTTTAGCTTCCAAACAGAAAGCAGCTGAAACTAGAGAAATGGAAAGAATGCTTCGAACTGCAGCATTAGCAAATGAAATCACCATTTCTGAAAAATTAGAAATCAAAGATAAAAAAATAATTTCAATTCGTAATTGTTACTTAAAAGATTCTCTTTGCTGTGAATGTCCTCGTTGTATTCTTCACGGAGCAACAGCTTTAAGTGCAGAAGCAAATATTAAACACAGAATTGAATATTCAACAGCAACATCATTACTTTCCTGGAATGATGTGGAAGATACAATCACTTTTAATGCAATTAATGACAAAGATATTAGCACAGGACAAGCTTTAGGAACAAGATATGTTGTTAAGCCAGCAACAGTATTTCCATCTATTATCACCTTAAAAAGTGTTACTAAAAAAGAATTCATCTTAGCAGTGAAATCTATTCTGTCTTGCAAAAGCTATGGAGCGGAAACGAGAATTGGTGGAGATGTGAGAAATCATATTGTTGGAATTGTTGGAGGTTGGGAAGAGATCATTACTTCTTTGGAATTTACTTTGGAACTGTATGATAAAATGTTTAACAAAGAAAAAACTGAAAAAGCAAAAACGAATGAAGACAAATGTGTTAAAGGAAAAGTGAAATCGATTCTCGAAACTTACAAGAAAATGGCTGGAAATAAAAATAATATATCTATAGAAGAGAATGTAGATAATGTGATAAACGCTGTTCAAGAAACTGGCTTAAATAAAGAATTCTTAAATAAAATTTATACTGACGCTAAAGAATTCCGTGAAAGTCAAAGTCAAAAATAAGAGGTATTTATGGAAGATAACCAGATTACAATCTTTGATAAAATGAATGATACAAAAACATCATTGGATACATTGAAATCTATCGATCTAAATAATAATGGAATTCAAGTTTTTTATGGTTTTTTATCATTACATGATTATCTTTGGTTTTCTTCATCGGAAATAAGTAAGATATCAACAACAATACCTGTCATACATAATTATGCGTTATCTTATGCATTGAATCAATTTTCGTATGCGATTTTTTTTGGAAATACACCTCGATACGAAGAAGATTTCAAAAAATTCAAATGCTATGCAACTCCTTCGATCAGTTTTGGTAGTCATAGAGAAACAATAACTTATAACGCTTTAAATGATTTAAAGCAGACACCAGGACAATCTAAAATCAATACTCCAAATTATGGCTGGAAAAATGTTGTTGTGCCAAATTATTTCTCAAAAGAAGAAAAAGACAATCTTTATGCCTTTAAATTCTTTGTATTCTCGTTTGAGGGATATATTTTACCAAAGGTGATAAGACTTGGAAAAAAAGGAGCAACTTGCCGTGTTTTTTGGGAAGAGTTGGAAAAACCTGTAGCAAAATTTTCTGAAAGAAGTCTATCACCTTCTCATCCGATTAATCCTTTAGATGTAACTGGTGAAGTAATAAGAGGTAGTATTGTGAAAATTCCACCTCATTCATTTTATCGGGTTACGACAATAAAAAATGACTGGTTTATATCTTATTCAAGTAAAATAGTTCACATACCTAAACGAATATTAGAGAAAGTGAATGAAAATTGACCAGTTGAAACTTGAAACCTATCCTGTTAAAAATGCACCTAATCCGCTTTATAAACATCAAAAACAGATTCATGAAAATTGGTTTCAAAAAAATACTTTTATTTTGATATCTGGAACTGGAAGCGGTAAAACAATTGCCGCTTCTTTTCCGATAATTGAGAATAATGAAAATGCTGTTTTTGTATATCCGACAAATGCTTTAATTGAAGACCAGAAAAGAAGCATTGAAAATATTCTGAAACAGATGGGGAAAAAGTATTTTGTTTATGATGAAAATTCTTTTAAAATTAAACCATCTAATAATGTTGATTTTACTCTTTTAAAAATAGATGGAGATTTTCTAAAAAAAGTTAAAGAATTTAACAATTTTAAAACCAAAGGCGATGCTCTTTATTTCTTATTGTCTCATAATAAAGGGAAAACAATAGTTCTAACTAATCCTGATATTTTATTCCTGATATTAACTTTAAAATATCGAGGAAGTGCCAATATAATTGCTCTTTTTGATAATTTCAACACAATAGTTTTTGATGAATTTCATGTTTATTGGGGAATAGAATTGACTAATCTAATCTCTTCATTATTCTTTTTGAGTAAATTAGATATTTTCCCTAAAAAAGTTTTTTTAACTGCAACTCCTTCAAGCAATGTTCTAAAAATTCTCAATAATATATTTCAACCGATGGTTATCGAAATTGAATCAAATAAGAATATCGGTCGCACAGTTGTTCATAAAGTTGATTTATACGGCATTCAAGTAGAAAAAGATAATAAAATCAAAAAGGTCATTGAAAAATTGTTTTCCATCAAAGATACTTTGATTAAGAATCGAGTTGCAAATTCGCAGTCTGATTATATTCCTTTGGTTGTGATTCTAAATTCTGTTGTCGAGGTTATTGTTCTTGAAAAAGAATTATTAAAAGCAGGTTTTACCGGAGAAGAAATAACACCAATTCGTGGATTAATGTTAAAAAGTGAGAGAAAAACAACTTCAAAAACTTTAATTGTTATCGGAACTTCCGCAATTGAAATAGGTATAGATTTTTCGTGTGACTATCTGATTTTTGAAGCTAATGATTCATCTTCTTTTTTACAGCGATTTGGCCGTATTGGGCGACATAATAATGGAATAGCATATTTACTGGGAAACAGATATGAAACCGAATCAATGAATGAAAAAAAAAGAAGTTCCAGATACGAGTTCCAGAGTTTTATTAATGCTGTTTATGATGCAAAAAAATCATTTTCATGGTTTATTAAGACACGTTTAGGTTTATTTGTTTCCTATGTCCAATTCCAGCAGTTTATTGAAAAGATTCAAAAAGATAGAAATCTGGTAAATAAAGAAAAAAATGAGTTAAAAGAGACTTTTGAAAACTGGTTTTATGAATATGTTTCAGTTATTCTTGATGATTCAACAGACAATTCCAAACGACTTGCAAAAGATGCTTTAAACCTTCTCAAGAAGAGTGGTTATTTCAAATGGACCAAAGTATATAAAAATTATTACAGCTTGAGAAGTTCTTTCAATTCAGAATTGGTTTTTGTGAAAAGCGAAGAAAAACTTGGTCGTTATCCTTTGATAAAAGCAGATGTTATTTCAATTTTGAGATATGGTAAGAATTTGAAATGGAATAATATCAAAAAAAGATTAGAAGTTGATAGTTTTACAGAAAGAAATAAAATCCGTTTTTCAAAGCAAAATATCTTACCGGAAGATTATGGTGAAATACAAATTTTTGATGAATCAAATCCTCATAAGTTATTAATAAATGACCATAAATTGCCATTATCGGAAATTCGTGAAAATCATATTATGGCGTATTTTCCAAAAATAATTGTTGAAGGTATTAATTATGATTGGAGATTGCAATCGATATTTTGTAATGATAATCAATCCGTTGTGGCTTTTGGGAAAAATGTGTTATTGATGGTTGAAATGTATAAATCAATCAATTGGTTTAACAATGACGTTAATAATATTTTATAATTTAAGTTGCTTTTCAAAAATATTTAATTACCTTTTTAGTAACCATTACTCCCCCCAAGAGGCAGTAATAATAAAACGAAAGGTGAAATAAAATGAGAAAGTACATAAACAGAAATCTGACAGACGACCAAAGAAGCTTTTTACTTTTATTAGAAGATAGCGAGATAGAAATATTTACCGAAGATAAAATTGAAAAGCAGGTTGGAAGAGCATTTGAAAATATATCTCAAATCTTATCGAATTTAAATGCAAAAAACTTCCTCACCCGTCTTGAAAAAGGAAAATACATCCGCTCCAATTTCAACAACAACTTCGTTATCGCCAATTATCTCTCAGAAGGTTCTGCAATTGCCTACTGGTCTGCATTAAATTATTATGGATTAACGGAACAAATCCCAAATACGGTTTTTTCACAAACAACAAAGCTGAAGCGTTCAAAAAAAGTTCTGAATGTGGATTACAAATTCATAAAGATCCATCCGAAAAAATTTGTCGGTTTAACTACGGAAGGTTGGGCAAATCTTAAATTTCGCATCACAGATGTGGAAAAAACAATTATCGATTGTTTCGATCTTCCGCAATATTCCGGCGGTTATGCAGAACTTATCAGGGCGTTTTATTCAGCGAAACTCAATAAAAGGAAATTATTGGAATATGCGCTTGCTGTCGATAATTTATCTGTCTTGAAAAGGATTTCCTATTTGTCGGAATTATTTGAGATGAAAGGATTTAGTAATTTCCAAAAAGAAACAAGAAAAAGATTGAGAGACAAATATACTTTCTTTTCTCCATTCGATATAAAAAATGGAAAGTTTCTTTCAAAATGGAAGCTGTGCTTGAATATCGATGAAGAGACATTATTCTCAATAATAAATAAAGGATATTGATAATGATAACAAGAAAAGAAATTATTGAATTTTCAGATAAATATGGAGTTCCTGCTATAACGATCGACAAAGATTATGTTTTAGGTAATCTTGTAGCAGGTATTTTTGATAATCAGTATTTGAAAGAAAGATTGACCTTCAAAGGTGGAACTTGTTTGAAAAAATGTTATTATGAAGATTATCGTTTTTCTGAAGATCTGGATTTCACCGCTATTCAACCAATAGATAAGAAAAAGCTAAATTTGAATCTTAAAAGCATCATTCAAAAAATATCATCTCAAACCGATATTTTATTTGGAAAATTTAGGATAGACGATGATTCTTTTCAAAATAAATTGATAGGTTATAATATAAAAAAAATACCCTTTTGGGGGGCAGGGCACAGTAAAAACAAAATTCCGAGTATTAGCCCAAATTTACCCAAAATTAAAATTGATATTACACTTCATGAAATTATGTGCTTTGAAACAAGGAAAAAGAAGCTGATCCATCCATATTCAGATATGTTATCAAATCATATTATTACCTGCTATTCTATCGAAGAGATCATCTCTGAAAAGTTAAGAGCTATATTACAAAGATATTATCGAGCTCCTCGAGATTATTATGATTTGTGGTTTCTTTTAAAAAATGAAAGTAATTTTGATTGGGAAACGATAAAACAGTCCTTTATCGAAAAATGTAAATTTAAAAACATTTCATTCTATTCATTGGATGATTTCTTTGATAATAATAAATTAATGAATACTAAAAAAGAATGGGATAATTCTTTGGGCAATCATCTGAAAGTAATACCGAAATTTGATTTGATGATTAATGAACTTAAACATATTTTGTGTAAAATATTATGAATGAAAATATCCACATTTCCCCCAACTTGATCACCCTTTCTCCCACTCTCTCAAACCGTTATCCTTATTCCATCGGATCAATTCGGATTACCTCATCATTATCCATTACTCCCCCAAAGGGGCAGTAAAAGTAAAATAATAGGTAATAAAAAAAATGAAACCAAGTGTATCTTTTAAAAGGTTGTTAAGACTACAATTTATCAATCTTGTCTTGACAAAAATTCCTAACCTAACGCAGGTTACCCTAACAGAGGTTAGCTTATGAAATTTTATGGAAGAAGCGCAGAGATCGATAAAATAAGACGTTACTGGAATCATGTGAAAACAGGTATTTCCAAAATTCTGGTAATAACCGGTCGTAGAAGAATTGGGAAGACCAGACTGGTTCTGGAAGCAACGTCAGATATTCCACATCTATATTTTTTTGTAACGAGAAAAAAAGTGACTGAGTTGCTGCGGGATTGGTCTGCTCAAGTCAAAGGAACTTTGGGCGATATTTTTTTCGGCGAATTCAGGGATATGGAAGATTTTCTTAATTTTCTGTTCGACTATTCAAAGCAGAATCCTATCAGTGTGATCTTCGATGAATTTCAAAATTTTTCCTATACAAATCCCGAAGTTTATTCGATATTTCAAAAAGTATATGACCTGAAGAAAGATGATTCTGCACTTCTCTTGATAATAAGCGGTTCTTCTCATTCCTTGATGGAGAAAATTTTCAAGGGGACAAAAGAGCCACTTTTCGGTAGAGCTTCCGAAATAATTAATTTATCATACCTTTCTCTAACAGATCAGGCACATTTTCTAAAAGACCAGGGAATTACTTCGCAAAAAGAAAAATTATTCTTTTTCTCAATCTTCGATGGCGTTCCTAAATATTGGGAAGAGATCGATTTCTATAAAGAGAAATTGTTTTCAAACCGTTTAAAAAAACTCTTCATGGAAAAAGACTGGATATGGGAAGAGGGAGAAAATATTTTGCGAGAAGAATTTGGTAAAGACTATGTATCCTATTTTTCGATTCTTTCTGCCATTGCCAAAGGACGCAGGATATTAAGCGAGATCGAGCAGTTTGCAGGTATCAAAGAAGCAAGTGCATATCTGAAAAAATTGGAAAATATTTACCAGCTGATCGAACGGAAAACTCCGGTTACCGAAAAAAGCAGGATCGGTTCACGGAAAGGACGGTATTATCTGCGGGATAACTTTTTTACCTTCTGGTTTGCTTTTGTGGAATCCAGAAGATATCTGAAAGAGATCGGGCAAAAAGAGCAGGCAATTAAAGGTCTTTTGTCAAACCTGGAACAATTCAGCGGCAGAATGCTGGAAAAAATGGCTATACGAACTATTATCGAAGAGAATCCATTAAAGATCAAATTTACAAGAATCGGAAATTATTGGGATAGAAAAGGTGAGATTGAAGTGGATGTGATAGTTTTGAATGATAACACAAAGGATGCATATTTATTTGAAGTAAAGAGAAATAAACAGAAAATAACTTCATCTGTGATGGAAAAGCTGAGAACAAAAGCTGCGAAGATCCCGGAAATTGCTGCATATAGGATATACACCGGATCTGTCTATCCCGATAATGGTGAGCTTGTATTCGAATTGGAGGAATGAATTGCAGAATTCTCTTAATATCACCGCCACACAGATAAATTA
>JACNFI010000441.1 GCA_014384665.1 Candidatus Cloacimonadota bacterium | reverse complement strand
TAACCACAAAGGACACAAAGCAAACACAAAGGACACAAAGAAAATAATATAACAACATTAATCAATGGAAATAACATTTTCATGCTCCTTTGTGCCGATATATCGGCATAAATGTTTCATCTGAAAATACCTCGCAACAGAGATACTAATATGACTTTTACTTTCTTTGTCCATTGTCCGAGGAGTCGTCATTGACTACTCCATGACGAACTTCGCGACTATTGGGAGTGCGAAAACGACTCCCCGATTCATCGGGGAGGAACTTTTCGCATAGGGTAATTACGCTGAAAGTTCTCCGCCAGCTGCCTGTCCGCCGTAATATCCATTCTCCGTAGTCCCGATGAAATCGGGACGAAGGATGAACTATGGAAGGCGGGGCGGATCGTTTCAGCACTCCTGTTAGTTAATCAATGGGTTAATACATAATACACAATATTTATTCCCATCCGAAAAGCCATTTCGCGGACTTCAGGAGGGTCTTTATGAACTTCTGGTGAAGCCCAGCCATCACTGATGTTGCTTTCATAAGTATACAGGACAATCATTCTGCCGAAATCGTCAAATATAGCAAATGCTTGCGGGCGCTTATTATCGTGTTCGTGAATTTTTGGCAAGCCATTCTTAAAATTATAGAAACAGTTGAATAGGGGATGTGAAGCAGGCAGCTCTTGCAGTTTTCTCTCAGGAAATATCCTCACAATCTCTCTCCGAAAATGTTTATCCAGTCCATAATCATCATCAACATAGAGAAAACCACCTTTAATAAGATAATCACGAAGATTTACAATTTCTTCATCAGAGAGGACGATATTCCCATGTCCAGTAAGATACAAAAAGGGATAATCAAAGATTCTATTATCTTTTAAGGAAACGATTATTTGGTCTTTAGAAGCATTTAGGTTGGTTCTACTATTTATTTCAATACAGAAATTTGGAATGACAGATGTATCATTATACCAGTCGCCACCGCCGTCATATTGGACTCTTGCAATGGTTAATTTGGGTTCACCAGTTGCATAATTTGCTGCAAGAAAAAATATTATTCCGAAGATAAAAATCAATTTTTTCATAAAAAACAAAAAAGAAAAAAGTAAATCTGATGTCAAGAGTTTATCACAGAAAATCATGCATATTCCATTTTTCAATTAAAATTTATCATCTTGCAGTATCCTGGAAAAAGTTCGGGTAGGATGATTCTTTGTTGTTACAATGTCTACCTCATTATCAACATCTTTCTCGTTTCACTCTTATTATTACTCCAACTCAGATTGTATATATAAACTCCAGATGACAAGGCTACTCCTTTATTATCTTTTACATTCCAATTAGTAATAAACATTCCATCTTTCTTCTCAATAAAATTAGAATAAGGGATTGTCTTTATCAATTGTCCTTTGATATTAAATATTTGCAATGCTGTTCCATTAAGATAATTCATCCCTTTTTTCTTAAAGGATAATTGAAATTCAACTTCATTTTTTGTCTTATCAATAAATAAAGGATTGGGATAATGTTGTAAGAAGATTTCTTCCACTTGAGCTGAATAATTATCTACATTTGTATTATAGAATACTTCATAATAGATGTCATTGTTCCCGGCTTCATTACTTTGCCAGAAACAATAGATTTCATCACCAAGAATAGTAATATCAGATTGCCATTGGTCAACCTCGCTACTTGTTACCACCCAATGTTCCGTGGTTTCCATCTTATAAAAGTGGACATTTTTTACACTATCCTCCACAGTGAAAGTAAGGAAAGTTTCATTATTTTGGACAGATAATTTAGGGAGAAAAATCTTTTGTGTGGGGAATAAAATTTCAAATAAATCAATCGGTTGACTCCAACCTTCATCCTGAGAAAAATTAGCTTCTCTAATCCTCAGAATGTTACTGGTTTCGTATGTCCAGACTAATTCTAACTTTTCTGTAATATCATTATAGATAGCCACAGGATTTGTATTATTGGCTGAGTCAGTGGTGAGCGGCATTAGCCCTAGACTCCATCCTGAATAACTTCCTTTGGCATAATGGATATTACTGGCATCATTTTGTTTTGCGTCCCAGAACAGTATAACCTGATATGTGTCAAATGGGAATTTTGCTAAACAAGGATTTCCTTCAAAGAAAGGAAGGGAGACGACAAATTCCGCATCACTCCAATTATTCCCATCGTAATACTTTGCCATAACATCAGCATTACCATTCTCATAACCCTGCCATACTACCCAGATGTTTCCATTATCATCAACGACCGCTGTTGGCTGCACACAATATCCAGTTACATCCGCTGTAATACTTTCATTATACCAAATTTGATTCTGCTTATAACAGTGGATAATATTATATCCAGATTGTCCACTATATATATCCAGTTGAGCAAAGAAAATATGCGGTTGCCCATCATTATCCACAATTATAATCGGGTCCATCTCCCAGTATTCATAATTTGTCAAATCTACCTGTGGACCCCAGCTCTGTCCATTGTAATGTGTCTCATAAACGCTTAATCTACCGTTGCGTCCAGACACCCAGGCAACATAAATGTTATTGTTATAACTGGCGCAACTTGGCAAAAAATCTGTATTCGTATCAGTGGTTAGTTGTATTCCCTTGAGTGAAGTTTGGTCATACTGATTATTATCTGGAATGTTAGTAAACAGAGATGGATTGTTAACAGTCAAAGTTGGGTCTCCAAGGATATTCATACCATAGAACCAGCTTTTTTCAGGTAGTGAGAAACCACCAGAAGCTTGCTCCTGAAACCAATATAGAAATGCTTCTCCCAAAGATGCTCCTTGGCCAAGAGGATCATAGAAATGCGAAAAATCCAACATACTCCCGGTTTTTGATGAGCCCACTGCGGCTAATCCCCCAACAGGTGGATTATTAAATACATACCAATTGCCAATATTATCATGTTCTACAAAGCGTGTTCCTGAACAGTTAAAAAGATTATAGAAAAATGCCTGGGGATGTTGATTGTAAATTTCCGTATAAGATACACAACCAGCATAATTATACCCATTCCTAAAAGTATGACTCCACGGGCAGGAATGTGCCATTAAATGAATGAATTCGTATCCTTCCTGAAGCTGGGATGTATATTCATCAGCACAAGTTTGAGCAAAATCTTCTATTACAGTAACATCATCATATACAGCATTCAAGCCAGCGGTTCCATAATAATTCCAGTCATCGTCATTAAAACATAATGCTCGTTGTGGTAAGGTAAGAGTACCGTTCCGATACATCTCATTTTTATTGAAATAATCAATAAGCAGAGCAGATTCAGAGTCAAAACTCTGGAAATGAGGATTAAGATAACCGACCCAAATTTCTGGAGAAACATTACCAGTATGATTATCTAACAAGCCATCACCATCAGTATCAGCCCAATTGCCATTTATATCCATATAATAGAGGGAAATTGGGAATTGTTCATAGTCGCCCCAATATGAGACCATCTCAAACCAGGGTTGTGGAATGTCCCCTATCAAAATTGCACCTGTGCTACCAAGATTATAATCATCACAAATAAGCTGCTTGATGTCCGTATAACTATTGCCACTCACTTGATGAATTATCAATTGATAACCATCATCAATAAGTGTATTTTGGTATTCAGAAAAATCAGCATATACTTTTTCAGCCAAAGAGCTGTCAATGATGATAGAAATGGTTGTCTTTTGTTTTAGATTTTTTCCAGATATATCGGGATACCAACTACATTGGGGAATAATGGTCGTCTTGTAAGAGAATTCACCACCTTTTCTCTGTTGACCGATATATTGCTCATAGGATAAAGGTTTTCGTCCTTCTTTGTCAATCCACTCCAGATGCTTAATGCTAGAGAAATCAGCACCAAAAATAATATTTACCTTAAAGATGACTAAAAGTAAAGAGAGAAAAATTATGCGATGGATTCTATACCAATTGTTTAAGTTTTTTCTTTCTGTCATTTTTACCTCCTAAAATATTTCTATGAAATATAATGAGTTCTGCAAAATAATTAAATATCACGCAACGTTGTCATTCTGAACGAAGTGAAGAATCTCTATGTGTTTATTATGCAGCAAGTTATGAGATTCTTCGTTTCACTCAGAATGACAGTTTAGAGTAGAAATTAAGTAAAATAACCAATTTTGCAGAACTCATATTCCTATGAAATATAAGCAAAATTTTTTCCGTAACTCTATTTCAAGTTGATTTCTAAAAAATGGAAATATACAAACTGCTGAAAAAACAAAATTATCTTGACAGAATTTTCATAATTTAAAAATAAATTTGTTTGAATATAGTGTCAATATTCTTGACATAATAAATATAAGATAAAAATATAAGTAAGGAATGGGCGATTAACTCAGTGGCAAGAGTGCTTCCCTTACAAGGAAGAAGTCACAGGTTCAAATCCTGTATCGCCCACCATTTTATAACCTTAACAATAAAGCGGTTATGAATATAACCTCTTTAGGCACTTATCAGGTCAACATCGACAAAATGTTGTCGATATGATTAGGCTATTCCTACATTAAGGAATTGGAGGGGTTGGGTTATTCGTTGTTCGGTTGCGCTGCTCGTTTCATCTCTCGTCATTCGGTTGGGTTGTCCTCCAACCGCTCTACGTATCCCGATACGAGTTGCCCAACCGAAACCTTTTACCGCAACCATCAAGGGAATCAACTTGTCATTTCAACTGCCCCGCAGGGGCCACCTCTTCCGAGCAATTTCTCGGACGAGGTGTAGTATCTTATCAAGAATATTCGTGCCTGCCCTGTTAAATTTATTTTCTATTTAACTGGGGTAATTTTTGGTTCACCCTCCGCAGTTCATCCTTCGCAGTAGCATGCTACGGAGAATGGATACTACGGAGAACGGGCTTGTCCAGGTTAGGTTTAGTAAAAGGGGAAAGAAACAAGAATCTAAAAGTTTTTTGTGGTTTCCCAATTATTTATTTGTATTTCTTTACATTTTGCATTAGATAATCATTTTATGTATTAATAGTAATACAAGGGAGTCATTGTGGCACACACAATATCTTTAAGATTGAAAGACAATACTTTTGACAAACTAAACTATTTATGCCAAGAATTGGATAGGAGCAAATCGTATATCATAAAAAAAGCACTTGAACAATACATAAACGCCTATTCAGATTATCAAATCGCATTAGAAAGATTAAGGAATAAGGATGATGAAATAATCTCCTCAGATGAGTTGAGGAGCAAACTTGGCGTATAAAATAGAATATAAAGCATCTGTCGCAAAAGATTTAAAAAAGATTGATAAAACTCAAATTAATAAATTGCTTGATAAGATTGATAACGATTTGGCAAATAATCCGGGAAAAGATAAAGAATTAACAGGAGAATTTAAAGGTTTATATTCTTATAGAGTTGGGAATTACAGAGTTATTTATACTATTTTAGAGTCAAAAGAAACTGTATTAATTTTACGAATAGGTCATAAAAAAGAAGTTTACATCAATAAGTAGAATGTTGTGTCCACAAAAGGGCTTTGGAAATGAAGTAGATTACTATAGAATTTGGAATGCTTTAGATATTTATAATAATGGTTTAATGAAGAATAACTATGGACAAAAACACGGCAAAACAACAAATCGCCAAACTGATTGATAAATACAAAAGGCTTTTAGAAGCTGGTAAGGTCAAATCCTATAACGAAGCTCAAACTCGCAATGAATTTATTGAGCCTTTTTTTCAGTTTCTGGGCTGGGATATGCGAAACCTTGAATATGAAAATGAGGTTACCACTGAAGAAAGTGTTTCAAAAGGAAGGGTTGACCTTGCCTTTAGAATAAACAACATTCCAGTAATGTTTTTAGAAGCAAAGGCTTTAAAAATTGACCTTGATGAATGGAAATGGGCAGAACAAGCCATCAACTATAGTTGGAACAAAAGCGTAACCTGGGCAGTGCTTACAGACTTTGAGGGTATCAAGATTTTCAATGCGGAGATACCACCCAAAGGACTTTCTGATAATCTCTTTTTTGAACTTTCCTGGCAAGATTACTTAGATAGATTTGACCAACTCTGCCTTTTATCAAAAGAAAGTTTTGAGCAAGGATTGCTTTCCAAAGAAGCGGCAAAATGGGGTAAACTCATAAAAAGAAAGCAGGTCGGTGAAAAACTTTTTGAAGATTTAACTAATTGGCGTGGATGCCTTACCAGACAGTTTAAAAAGAATAATGAACTCACAGAAGAGGAATTAGACGAAGGTGTGCAGAGAATCATTGACCGCTTAATCTTTATCCGTACAGCCGAAGACCGAAACATAGAACCGAATGTTTTGCTTGCTCTTCTGAGAGGTTGGAAAAGTTCTGGAAAGAAGACAAGTTTATACAAACAACTTGTAAAAATCTTCCGCAGATTTGATGACGGCTACAACTCAAAACTGTTCGCTCCTCATTACAGTGAAAAGTGGGAAGCAGACGACAAAGTGTTTATTGATATTATTCAAGGGCTTTACAAAACAAAAGATGGCTATAGATATGATTTTTCAGCTATTTCTGCTGATGTGTTGGGCGGCATTTACGAGCAGTATTTAGGGTATGTGCTGAAAAAAGTAAAAAAGAAATCAGCAGCAGAGGCAAAGCGAGCAAAACGAAAATCTCAAGGGATTTTTTACACTCCAAAATATATTGTGGATTTCATCGTTACGCAAACACTGGGTGAAGTTTTACGAAAAACAAAGAGAAAGGATATTCCGAAAATCAAGGTGCTTGACCCTGCCTGTGGTTCAGGTTCTTTCTTGATTGCCGCTTATGATAAAATCCTGGAAACATTAGAAAAACAAAGTCCGCAAATTAGTTTGTTTACCAAATTTGATATTTTGAAGGACAATATATATGGTGTTGACTTAGACGAGCAAGCAGTAGAAATTGCCCAACTTAATTTGCTTCTAAAAGTTCTTGCGCAAAGGGCAAAACTTCCAACCTTGCAGCACAATATCCGTATGGGAAACTCTCTGGTATCTGGTAATGCGGAAAGTCTTGAGCCGTATTTTGACGAGAAATGGCAGGAACAAAAACCATTTAATTGGAATGAGGAATTTAAAGAGGTATTTAACCAAGATGGTTTTGATGTGGTTATAGGCAATCCGCCGTATATAAGCTATTATTCGAAACAAGCCAGTTATATAGAACCATCATTAATGAAATATTTTGTTGAGAATTATGATTTTCTTAAAAATAGTAAAGGTAAACCAAGATTAGGAACAGTAATGTTCTTTTTAGAGAAAGGTTATAAATTGTTAAAAAAAGGAGGATATCTTGGATTTATTACAGATCTAAATATATTCGAATATCCTTCTGTCCAAATAAGAAAATTTTTATCACAGAGAATGAGTATAAAGAAAATTGTTTACAGACTTTCAGATTTTTATGGAGTTGGGAGTGGTCAATGCATAATAATTATGCAGAAAACTAATGTTCGGTCGAAAGTTAAATTTTACAGTGGGCTTGATGATAGATTACCAAAAGATGGAGACCAAAAAACATGGTTGAAGGATGAAAACTGTATATGGGAACCGTTAAACCCAAACAAAAAGATTCTGGAGAAAATCGAAAAAAACAGTGTTACTTTAGATTCTATTTGTAAGGTTATAACGGGTGTAGCTGTAAATGCAACCCAAGAAGGGAAGAAAATGTTTATTAAAGATTCTCCTACAGAAAAAAGTTTCCCGCTGCTTGAAGGAAGCAAAGGTGTTAGTAAATCTTATTACCCTATTACGCCAACTTCGCACTTAATTTATGATAAAAAATTAGAAAAAAAACTGAATGATCAATTTGATTATAAATACTTTAGAGAAAAAGGATCCCATCAAAGACCTTTTAATATCAGAGATATTAAAGAGTTTGATAGACCAAAGATATTTTTAAGGCAATCAGATATTAAATTCACTGCAACTTATAGCAAAGATTTAGTGTTTGGAAATTATTCATTATTCACATTATTTAATCAAGAAAATAACGAAATGCTTTTAAAATATGTTTTAGCTTTATTGAATTCCAGAGTACTAACTTTTTATGGACTACAGAAGAATATTATCCTCGTTAAAAAAGGAAAAACTCCACAAATACGAAGTGGACAACGAGGGCCAAAAGGTTTGAGACAGTTACCAATTGCCAATTCAATTGAAAAAAAACAAGAAGAAGTAGCTAATCTTGTTAACATTATGCTTGATCTGCAAAAAGAGCTCCAAGCAACTTCAGAAAATACGGATAAGTGGAATCAGTTAAAAGAAAAAATAGAAAGGCTTGATAAAAGAATTGACCAAGAAGTTTATAAACTTTATGGGTTTACTAAAGAAGAAATTAAAATAATTGAGAAGTAAATGCGTTATCGATTTGTGTGCAAATAATGTAATGCCTCATTTTTTGGTTAAATTTAAAAATTAGGATAGTGTTAGACTGCAGGTCGCAGTATAGGTATAGTTAGGTGCAAACCCGGATACGTGATTTACTAGACTTTAGAGAGGGGACGAATGGAGGACAAATTACTACAACGTGTTCGACGGATCTACGCAGCAGTAAAAGCCGTTGAGGAAAAAGACTCAAAGAAACTAAAAGCAACGGTAATCACAACGGACAAGGTCAGGGGTGTGTTCCTAGATTTCTGTCGTGGCTTCAGTGACGAGAAATTGTCCAACTATGCACACTTGGTGATCCACAATATCGCCAATTTGTGCAATCACCTTAGAAAATGGGCGGAACACAACAGCGAAGACAAGGGAATGGTAGATAAAGTTATTGGGCAATCTCTCGAATTGCAAATCATCAAAGATCTGTCAAACAATGATAAACATGGCTATCCGCCACGCAATGGTGGGCATTCGGGCAAGTACCCTAAACTTGACAAGATCAATCGTGTTATGCGACTTGCGACGAAGGCTAAAGCGGGGTCAACAATTGGTATGACTCTCGGTGCTGATGGCATCCCTAGATTTTTTGGTGATGGTAATGCCAAAGCTGTCATAACAGGTAATGTA
>JACNFI010000440.1 GCA_014384665.1 Candidatus Cloacimonadota bacterium | reverse complement strand
TGGAATTTAAAACCATTTCCTATGAAGCGAGAGAAAAGCTCACAAAAGTCAAGCCACTTTCTGTGGGTCAGGCAGCACGAATTCCGGGGGTAACTTTTGCCGATGTGTCTGCACTTCTAATAAAATTAAAGAGTTTGGGTAAATGATTCTTTCCCTTGAAAATCATTTCTAACCACAAAGGCACAAAGATAAAAAGAAAAAAAACGGTTCTTCTTAGAATTAGACAATTGGGGCTTAGAAGGAAATGAAATTACTTCCATCAATGAATTTAATGGTAAAGTATATATAACAACTTTATGCGGACTGTTCTATAGAGATGTTGAAGAATTCTTTACTTACAAAGAAGAGGATAAAGGAAAAGGAAAATTAACTTTTGAAAAATATTAAGAAAAACTTGACTGACTTTAACAT
The DNA here is from genome assembly GCA_014384665.1 of Candidatus Cloacimonadota bacterium. Taxonomy (GTDB): domain Bacteria; phylum Cloacimonadota; class Cloacimonadia; order JGIOTU-2; family JGIOTU-2; genus JACNFI01. The sequence continues at coordinate 8,626 of JACNFI010000440.1, read as the reverse complement.
TAGAAAATCTTTTTAAGTAAAAATTATGGTCATTTAATATAATGCATAAAAACATATTATTAAAGAAAAAAATAATATCACAATTTACCATTGTATTTGTAGTTACAGCTGTATTTGCTTTTCTCAATAGTTGTACAAAAACAATAACTGAAACGGTTATAGAGGAACCCTCATGGAAATCAGATTCATACTTTTTATATAACGATAAAATTATATTAAACAGTTATGCAACTCAAGATGAACTTTTTGTTTTAGCTTTTAGTTTATTTACGATATTTGATTATACAAGCGAAAATCCAGTATATTCAAGATTAGAAAGTTTAACTTCAAGCATGAATTACAAACCTATTATAAGCGATCAGATAACAGCTTTTTCTAATGATCCTCAAACTGCGATTGTGTTCAAACTTAACGGTAGATTCCAGCCCACCGGAGAATATATATATCTTTCACAAATTGATAGTATTTTTGTAAATAATGGGAAATTAGGAGCAAATTTTTATACTGAACCAATCGGAGCGTTTAGCAATAATAATCAATTTTTAACTATGTTTATGGACAATGACCATAATCCATACTTTGCTTTAATTGATTATATATTCGATGATAACACTTATTCAGGAATTCAAGTTACATCAGCCCAAAGCATTTTAATAGAAGATTGGATACTTTTATGTATTGAAGATATTGAATCTTTTGGTAATCGGTTTTTCGTAGCAACACATGGTATGGGAGACAGCAAACCTAATTTCTTAGTATATCCATCAGGTTACTACGAAGAAATTGACATAAGATATTATGGTGTAGAGTTTTTTAGTTATAGGGATATTGTATACTTGCTTATAAGCGATAATAATTTATATTGTTCTCATGATCTTGGGGAAAATTGGGAACTCGTAGGGACATTTTATCCAGCTCATTTGTCACCAAGATTTTTTGAAATAAATGGAAAGTTATGTGTTTATATATATAGCCAAATCTGGGAATTTGATATTGACAATGCAGAGGTTAGAGAACTGGATAATTGGGGTTTAGAAGGAAATGAAATTACATCTATTAATGAGTTTAATGACAAAGTATATATTACAACTTTAAGTGGGCTTTTCTACAGAGATGTTGAAGAATTCTTTACTTATAAAGAAGATAATGGTAAAGAAAAAGGAAAATTAACTTTTGAAAAAATATAACTACGAATTACACAAATAACACGAAAATAAATCCTTGTGTCTTTGTGTCTTCGTGGTAAAAAATAACGAAAGGAGTCAAAATGTTGAACAATACGAAATCCCGATTATTTCCGGGGAAAAAGAGAAGTAAAAATCTCCTATTTATCAGGAGAAAAAAGAAAGAATACCTTATGCAAAATAATGGTTGCACTTGTATTTATCATAGCATTTGCAACTCATTTAGCAGCATATGATCCCAATATTGACTGGGATTATCCTCACGAGGAGTGTACTAATGGAGATTGGCGTTCAGAGTGGTATGTAGTTTATTACGATGGTAATATGGGTGTAGAACCCATTCATTCCCCATTTTATTGGACTAATCAGCCTAATCTCACTCCTATTTCTAATGAAGATGATTCTGATTTTCAGCCTGAAGATGGCTGGAATTTATTAGCTGTAGATTTCGGGGATCCATATGGAATTGCAGTAGAATGCCCCTATCTTGCTCTTTACAACAAGTATCTTGGAATAATCCGAGCCTTCATATTTATACCAGATCCTATCGCTAATTATACTGCTACAATTTTCGCTGTAGTGTATGGTGGTGATTCTTCTTTGTTAGCACATGCTTCAGAAAATATGTATCTAAGAGCAGCAGATAAACGAGATGAAGAGACAGATAATAATTATGGTCTTGTGAATCCTGAACAAGGAGGAATGGGGTGAATCTGTTATTATAACCAAAGAGTGTGGTAATCTACAGGGTGCACATATGATGCAATTCGCAAATGATTCTTCAGGGAAGGTGTGGATATGTTACCGTTTTTATAGTTATCATCCTTATGATATAGACCAAATTAAAATAAATTATGCAGATGGTGATACCTGGGCAGAAACACCTATGGTCGTTGCATCTTATCCAATAGATGATATGTGTAACTTTCCAGATATAATCATTGATGATGCAGACAAAGTATGGGTTACCTGGGAAGTTCCAAATAACAATCAAAATTATATTTCTGCCCGATATTATGATCATGGTATATGGTCTGATACCTCTTTTGTCAGTGTAGATGCTGAGCGAGCTGGTTATCCTAATATTACAAAGGATAATTCAGACCATATTTTCTGTATGTGGTTCGGAACAAGTGGTATGGAATCGGGCTTTTATGTAAATCATTGCGATGCCGGTTCAAATGCTATAGAAGAACCAAATATGCCTATAGAAGAACCTTATATTCATCTTTCGGCTTATCCAAATCCATTCCATCCTGTTACATGTATAAATTTTTCATTAAATAAAGAAGGTTATACAACTTTAAAAATATTTAATATAAAAGGGCAATTAATAAAAACATTAGTAAATGAATATAAAAGAAAGGGTGATTATTCTATCCTATGGGACGGTAAAAATAAAGATGGAAAGGAGGTGAGTAGTGGTATATATCTATACCGTGTGCAGGTGGAAAATCACTGCGTAACCAGATCGCTTAATCTGGTAAAATAGAAAATCCTCTTATAGAGGAAAAAAGAAAGGAGTAAAAGATGAAAACAAGAAAATTGGCCTTAATGGTCACTTTGGCAATTATTCTGCTCGTATCAAATGTATGGGCAGAGAAGTATGCTGTATTGATTACTGGCGATTATGCTGACAGTGCCCGTGCAAACTATAACGGGAGTTGGGCAATTGCCAATAATCTTGATAGAGATCGCAGACCTATGCAGGAATTCTGGAATGATACATTCCTGATGTGGGAAATGCTTGTATTTGAAAAAGGCTACTCAGATGAAAATGTGTTTGTATTATTTGCAGGTGGTATGGATTATCCAATTGATCCAGACGCAAATTGTCCCGCTTGGTGGGATGAAAGATATTTCCCTCAACAACTTTATCCAGAACTTTTCCCTTATCCTGGAGACCAAATAACAGATTATCCTGCAGACATAGCAAATGTAAACAATGTATTTACTAATCTGGCGAATACAGCAAATGAAGATGATTTCTTGTTTGTATGGACATTTGATCAAATAAAACTTCCTAATTTTAAATGCAAGGTAAAGGTTTTTGATGCAAAAATTTCAAAAACGGAAAAAATATCTGAATTTCTTGACAGTATCAAATGATATTTTTTAAGAATGTACTGTGAGGAGCTTTTCGATGAAAAAAATAGTTATATTTTTCCTATTAATATTTATTGTTACTTACCTTCCAGCTCAGGAATGGACAAATATATCTCCATTTCCAGCAAGTAACATAGGAATATTAGGTAATTTTATTTCCGAGGAAGAAGGTTGGATTTTCCAAGGAAGTATTTCTTGTGCTAAAGACATCTATCATACTGAAGATGGTGGACAAAACTGGGAAATAATTTATTCTTTAGAAGATTCACTGGAATTCTTCACTTCTTTGAATATGATAGATTATCAACATGGTTGGGCAACTAAAATGTGGAGGAATAACCAGTATCCACATAATAGTTATACCTACTATATAAAAACATCTGACGGTGGATATAGCTGGGAAGATATTACTGAATATATGCCGGATGTAAATTATGCATATCCATTTTATTTCATTAATCAGGATATCGGCTTTTTCTGTGGAGGTTGTGACTCTTTAAGTCTTGCAGCTTTAATATATAAAACAATTGATGGCGGATATAATTGGTATTTGACCGAAACACCAACAATATATGATCCATATCCCTATTTAGTTAACTATAGTGTAGTTAAGTTTTTTTTCTTAGACGAAAATAATGGTTGGGCGGCATGTTCAGCTCTTATGGATGCCGGACTTAGCCTTTTTACTTCAGATGGAGGAGAAAACTGGGAAGTTGGTATTGAACCTGGACCTCCAGATGTATTTGATATTCATTTTGTTAATCCTAATTATGGAGGTGCTGTAGGTAGAAATGCTTTTTATAGTTTTGTTTATATAACTGAAAACAATTTTGAAACGATTCTTTATTTCTACGAAGCTTGGGATTTAGAAATGGGTCAATTTGCACAAGCTATTTGTTTTCAGAATAACTCAACTGTTTGGGTTACTGGAGAGCCAGGAATTATTTACCAAAGTACAGATGGTGGAGCCAGTTTTGAATTATTTCAGCAATTTGACCAGGGACTACATACTATCCAATTCTTTGATAGTACTGGATACATATTCGGTATGCAAAATGCACTCTTAAAATTTACTGATACCAATAATATTACAATTGAAGAAGAAATCCAAGATATATCTGTAACAATGTATCCCAATCCTTTGAGTAACACGCTCAATGTAGAATATTCACTACCGAAAAGGGATAAGGTAGAAATTCTTCTATACAATATTAAAGGTCAAAAAGTATATCAACAATTTCTTGGCAGGCAACAGTCAGGGACTCATAAATTGAGCTGGGCACTGGAAAATTTAAGCTCAGGAATTTATTTAATACAAATAAAATGCAATAATTCTGTGGTTAATAAAAAAGTTGCAATTCTAAAATAAGGCGTATTGCAATTTCCCTATTGTTCCTTATCCATCAACTATAATGCCTTGAAAATTGGTATAAAAGTGTTGGGTTTTCTTAGATAGGTTGAATCGTTCTGCTCCCGCTTTGGAGTAGCTGACGGTTTAAGGGGTTGAATAAAAAATGCTTCTTTATCATACAGTTGAAATTTGAAAAGTATGTTTAAGTTAATTGATTCCAACCCATAAAATATGTTAACTTCCAAATCAGGTAAAAATAAAAAAATATGAATTATGCAGAATGCATATTCAAAAATAATGAAAGGAGGCTTGTTATGAAACGAGCAACTTTATTTCAAGTAATTGCCTTAGCAGTATTTTTCTTAGGCTTCCATGCTATGATGTTTGCACAGAGTAATTACATTGCTACACAAGACGGTTACATGCGGATGGATAACGACTTTGGTATCCCTCGGGTAATTACCGGCATGAAAAATAGCGAATTCACCGGAACTCCTGTTGAAATTGCCGTACAATATCTTGATACAAATTCAGATTTACTTTATCTATCAGAAGATGCGGACTTTGAATTACTGAAGGTTTTGGAAAATCCGTCTGGTACTCATATAGGCTTTCAACAGGTGATTAACGGAGTTCCTGTCATCAGTTCAGAAATAGTGGTAAGCCTGAATAAGAAAAATAAAATTACTATGGTGGCGAATGGCTACAAACCCAATATTTCGATATCTACCACACCTACCATTACTTCAGATGAGGCTATTCTTACTGCAAGAAACACCTTTGAAAATCCTGACTTTGATGTAGTAATTCCTATTAAATCTAAATTAGCTATTTTTGTTGATGAGAACAATGTTGCTTATCTGGTATGGAAATTGAGTATTCTTCCAAAAAACGGGGGCGATTGGTATATTCTTGTAGATGCTCATAGCGGAAATATCCGCAAGAAAGAAAATATTGAAATCAATGAGACAGGTGATGGACGTGTGTTTGACCCGGATCCAGCGACCTATTTTGAAGATATTACTCTGCCAGATAATAATGATGAAAATTATCCTGAATTGTACGACGCTTATAAATTCAGAGATCTAGAAGGTCTAAATCCACCAGTAGATGGACTATATTACCTGAGAGGAGAATACGCTTATTCAGAAGATGTCGCATTTCCTTACGATCCAGTTACTTCTGAATCTACTCCTGTTTTTCATTATAACCGCAGTCAAAATGGTTTTGAAGAAACTAACTGTTATTATCATCTTGATAAAACCATTCATTATGTAAGAGCGATGGGGTTTAATCCTCTATGGAATAATCAGACTGGAGATAATAATGAAGATATCGTTTTTGATGCTCGGGGTAGAACAGATATAAATGCTTCTTATTCCCCTTCCGGAGAATACATATTGTATGGGGTTCCAGCTAATTGGAAAGATGCAGGCGAAGACCAGAGTGTAATCATTCATGAATTAGGACATGCCTTTCATGATGCGTTGATAATTGGTGGTATAGATGATGCTGGATATTATTCGGAATGTCGTGGAATTAGTGAAGGTATTTCGGATTACTTTGGAATTGATTATAGGAGACAATTATCATATTTTCTTCCTAATGACCGTTGTAACTGGTTTTGGCCAGGCTTAGAGCCAACTATAAAAATACCTGACGAGGCAAATTTTACAACTTGGTATACAGTTACTAATCCTTATATTCGAATGAGAACTTGGGCATCTTCTTTAATGGATCTGGAATATATTGAAGCAACTGATCCAGAACAGGGTTATCGATTAGGTCAGGATGTTGTTTCTATTTTGCAGCTTGCATCTTTATCCTATGTTACATGGGAAAATACTGCGGAAGATAATGTTTTTGCAATGTATCAGTCTGATATTGATATTTATGATGGAGCACATCTTATAGATTTAATAGAAGTATATTCTGATCGTCAACTATTTTATGACCAGATTATAAATGAAGATGTGATATACACAAGTAATACATCATGGGATGGGTATAAACTGGTAAGAGCGAATGTAACAGTTCAAAATGGTGCGACTTTAACAATTGAGCCGGGTACTTATGTTTTTCTGGATGGTGCTGAATTAATAGTAAATGATGGCTCAGTTCATATAGCTGGCGGTGAATTGTTATTAGATGATAATTCTAATGTAATCGTTTATGATAATGTTACACTTTCAAATCGCAGTTTAGTAGAAGTTACCAATGGTTCTGAATTTCAATTAAAAGCTGGTTCAAGTCTGTATGGCACAGAAAGCACAACATGGGTTGACACATATACTGGTGAAAGTTATGATACATGGGAAGAGATGCATGAAGATGTACCTAATCATAATGGGAATATAGTAATGGTTCCTGGTGACAGGATTGTAGTAAATAGCAATGGTGAGTTTGATGCGATTTCATCTGTAATAAGTGGTGTTGATGGAAATTTCTGGGATGGTTTCTACATTACCCAAGAATCTCCATGATGCTGTAAGTAGTTTTCAATACTGTGATGTTTCAAACATTCGTAATATTGATGTTTTAGGAGCCCGGTTATTCATCTGGGAATCTCATTTCCATGATTTCGGACAGATTTTTGCTCGTGATGGAGCATATTTAAATCCTGCATATAGTTTATTTGAAAATAGTTATACTAGCCCAATATTATGTTGGGAAAGCACACTCAATGCTTATTATGATACTATTCGTTATAACAATGGTATGGGTATTAGCCTTTCCTATCCTACTCCTGTTTTAAGCACATTTACTAACAGTTTAATAGAAGAAGATTCTCTCTGGGGTATTCAAAACTATAATTCTGCAATAGGGATGTGGTGCGATGAGATAGCCAATAACGGTCAATATGGTTTTGTAAGCTTAGGAAACTCAACTCCGTTTATACATGGTGGTTGCGTATTTTCAAATAATGGTGGTGCTGAAATACTCGCATATCATGGTGCATTTCCTAATTTTAGTAGTATCATTGGTGGGATGAATACAGTAGTTGATGATGAATATGAGCCTGGTCCATATGGATCAAACTACTTAGACCAATATCTTTTAATGTGTGGTGGTCATACTGGAGGATGTCATGATGTTAGTTCAGTAGAATTTCCAAATGAGAATGACCCGGATTTTGAAGATCGCTTTTATCCAAATATAGATGCCTTCTGCTTTGGTGGTGAAAAACCTCCTGAAAAAGTTACATATGAAGAAGGAATAGCTAAAATAACTGATGAAGACTATGAATCTGCAAAACAGGATATGAAAGATATTGTAAGTGATTATCCGGATACAAAAACTGCAGAAGATGCGTTGCAGTGGCTGATGTATCTGGAAAAGTTCAGTGGTCAGGATTATGCAGGCTTAAGAGATTATATTGAAACTATTGATGATGTTTCTTATCCACATCTTGAGAGAGTAAAGTATAATACCACGACCTCAAGTTATATGGCAGAAGCTGATTATCTTACTGCTATTAACAGACTTGAGGCTATTCTTGCAAATCCACCATCAGTAGAGGATTCCGTATTTGCCTTTATTGATGAAGGCTTTTGTTATCTCAAATTGGATGAACAGGGTGGTAAAGCTGCTGTTGAAGAATGCACTTTCAAACCGAGATGCTTTGAGGAGTTTAAATATGTTTCTCAGAATCTTACCAGAAACTTATTGGATAAGGCTATTCCTCATCCTGAACCATCTACAGGTGAAATTGAAACTTTTGCCTTATACCAGAACTATCCTAATCCTATGCGAACCTTAACTACAATCTCTTTTTCAGCCACAGATTTACACGGATTGGCAAGGATAAAGATTTATAATGTCAAAGGTCAATTAGTAAAACAATTCTCAATCAGCAATGAAAAATCATCAATAGAATGGAATGGAAAAGATGAGAATGGCAAGCAACTTGGGAGCGGAATTTATTTCTATAAGCTTGATACTGGGGAAAAATCTATCACCAAGAAGTTGATTCTGATGAGATAAA
>JACNFI010000439.1 GCA_014384665.1 Candidatus Cloacimonadota bacterium | reverse complement strand
TTTTAAAATCTCGCATCAATATAGTATTATTGTCGGTTGTTAAAATATATTTACCCTCAGGATCAAAAGAAATATCTTTAATATCTCGGTTATATATAAGAGTTTGTATCTTTGTTCTTTTGATAAAATCCCAAACTTCTACATATTCATTTTTTCCACATGTAACTACATATTTCCCATCCGGACTTACAGTTAACTTATTTAATCGTTTATCCCAATCAAGTTTAAAAGGTTCAGTTTCTGTTTTTTTATTAATATCCCATACTTTAAATTTTGATCCTGATACAGTTAATAAATAGTTATTATCATTTGTAAATTTGATGTCATCAACACTGCTGCTTATACCATCGGGATTTTCAACACTTATAGGGAAAAAATACTCATCTCCAGAACTTGCATTCCATACCTTTGCACCACCACCTACATAAGTTGGTGGTGTAAATGCAGCAGCACCAACATATTTTCCATCCTTACTATATGAAACAGATGAAATATAATCTGTGCAATCATCAGGATTCATTGTTAAAATATTTTCCATTTTACCTGTAGAAATATTCCACTGAATTACTTTACTATCCCAACCACCTGAAAGGAGATACTTTCCATCAGGGCTAAAATCAATTGAATAGACAATATTAGTATGTCCTTCAAGTGATTTTATTAAAGCACCTGAATTTATATTCCAGAGAGAGGCTGTGCCTGATCCATCTCCAGTAGCAAGTATTTTGCCATCAGGACTAAATATTGCACATTTTACATTCCAATCCATAGCATTAATTACCCTCCCTGATACCAAATCCCAAACTTTTGCATTTAATATATCTGTAGAAACAAAATGTGTTTTATCATTACAATAATCAATATTATTCACCTCAAATGCAACTCCTGAAAATGACTGTACTCTTTCACTGGTTGCAACATTCCACATTTCCGCTATATAGTTACTGCCGGATAATAAATATTTTCCATCCGGACTGAAATCTAAAGAATATACTATACCACCAGTCTCTATAACTTTTATTTCATCTCCAGTTGAAACATCCCATATAGCAATTCCTCCATCCGTATATCCTGTAGCAATATATTTCCCATCCGGGCTGAATCTCATTGCCTTTATCACATCTTCACCTTCAAATTCTCGGATTTTTTTTCCTGTTCTAATATCCCATAATATGACTAACCACCCTTCACTACAACTTGCTAAATATCTACCATCAGGGTTGAAAAGAGTTATTTTTACTGGATATGAATGTCCTCTAAGTGAATGAACTTCTTTTCCAGTAGATTTATCCAACACTTTAATTATTTTTTTATTTTTACTCAATTCTATTGTATATGGATCTTTTTTAAATTTTATGGATTCATTTGCTTTAAAACTTTTCCCTGTTACAATGTCATAAATATTATGTCCATCATAAGTAATATATTTTCCACAGGAACTAAATTGAACTGAATTTAGTAGAGGAAATGTTCGTATTTCTTTACCAGAAGCTACATCCCACAATTTCACTGAATTAACACTTCGTGTTATTATATTTTTCCCATTTGGACTATATACAACAGATATAATATTGTTAGTATGACCTTTTTGTATAACTACTCTAAGTTGTTGATCATAATTAGCACTTACTACATTGGAAAAAAACAGAGAAATAGACACAATTATAACAAAAAATTTCAATATATTTAGTGAATTATTCATAGTACACCTTTCATTGTATTATTGAATTATTCTACTTATAAATTCCTTTATAATGTAATTTTAAATTAATTGGAATATGCATTAAATGGAGCTATTCATCATCATAAGTTCTGTCATAGTGATTAGAAAAACCAGGCATAACATGCGTAATAATATTACCCAAATGAGGGTCTGAAGTACTCATTATTGGTAAATCATAATCGAATTGTCTCAATTTTATTATTTTCTCTATTTTTTCAAAATCAAGGAATCCTTTCTTAGTTTTTGCTCTTATTGAATATGGTATATCATTATGCCAAAAGTGTATCTCATAAAAATCAAAATCGTTATCAGCATCACATGTAAATAGATATCCATCTTTTCTTCTAAAGGTAATTTCTTCTTTATTATAATTTGTCCACCCATATTTATTTCCAAGATCAATAATATAATCCCATGCATCATTTATCCATCCAATAAAATCTCCTTGTGTGGGTGGAAAAGGAATGAACCTATAATCAGGGTTCCAATAACAAAATATATAATAATTCAAATCACCACTCTTTTTATCCTCATTTGTCAGGAAAAACAGGGTATTATCACTTGTTTTCATGTCTACTTTGTCTTCTGTTTTTATTGAAATTCCTCTGTCTTTTATTATCATATATTTGCTCTCTTCCTCATCATTAAATGATATCCCTTTCAAAAGCCAACACAGTATATAATCAATATCTTCAGCTGGTTTATAATAAGAAAGCGCTGTAATACTGTATAGATAATTATCTGTTTTGAAAAAATAACCCCAACCTTTGTAATGGCAAGTATAGGTTCTACCACCTGCTCCATCTGACCATCCGGGGCTATCAAATTTAAAAAATACCCTATCAGCTTCTATACCAGCAATCTTAATTTTACTCTTATGTACATTTGTTAATTCTGTAAAATACCAACTTTTAATTTTTTTTAGATAGTCTTCAAGCAGTGTTTCAGTACTTACATACTTTCCTTCTTCAGAAGGTTTTCCATAAGTTAATTTTCCTACAACAGTTTTGTTATTTATGTATGAAAATTCAAGAGTATATAGGTCTTGTCTTTCGCTATCTGGTTTACTTATGAAATAATCATTTGGGAAAAGATCATTTGTTGTGCAGCTTACTTCTTCCAATCGCCAACCATCTGGTGCACGTATCGATATCTCGTCTTTTTCAAAGACAAATCCCGGATTACTTAGTCCTTCTATATAAGGTGGTTCATCTCCTGTTATTTCAATATGTTTAAATTCCTCAACTTCTGTACCTATTTCTGGAGTTTCTGATATTTGTACTTCTTCAGAAGTTATCTCTGTAATCTTCAGATTATCAATTTCAATCGCCTGATTCTTCCAAATCACATAACCAATTGCATTGCCAAAGAATCGTTTGAAAGGAGTTTGATTTACATAGTTGTCATTGATATAGAACTTAAGTTGGTTGCCAGACTTTTTAATCGATAATTTATTTGTGCCACCATAAGTATGAACATAACTTGGTTCAGTCCAATCAACCAATGCTTCCCAGTCACTATTTTCAGTTTTTGTAATACGATAATAACCATTATCAGAGATCTCAAATGAAAAATAATTATCAATATCTTTCAACCCCCAGACTAAACCGTAACCAAAATTATCTAATCCGTTTAGATGTTTCATTGTTGTTTCAATAATGAAGTCCTTATCCTGATCAATATCAATAAAGTTCCATGTGTAATAGCTACTTTCTTCTCTCTTATGTTCAAATATGAATTTACCATTTTGAATTTTTGTCATCATGTTTTCATCTTCAGTCTCTACCCACTCATTCCTGTTGTCTTCAAAATATTCTTCAAAAATGACATTTTCTTGAGCGTTTAGAAAAAGAGGTGAAATTGGAATAATAATGATGAGAGTTATTAATGTAATTAGAATCTTTTTTTGTTTTTTCATTGTTGCTCCTTTATTTTTTTATTTCTCAAACACAGTCCATTGGTAACTGCGTTCGGTTATTTCTTTTTTTGGATTTTTAATTTTTAATCCTCTGGTTTTTGCAATTTGGTTGTCAATATTTGTTTCAATAATATAAATATAACTATCATCACCTAAGTTAATTCTTTTTACATTTAGAGAGGGCATTATTTCAGTGGAAGCCTGCACAAGCATCTGTTCTACACCGCTTGGTTCACATACTTCCAGATCAAGTGGAAGCTGAATCCATTGATTTGTCTGGTCAGTAGCAATGTGATAATTATCAATCAACAGGGTTTTTGTATTATCAGAAAAGATATACATCAAACGAATATAGCAGGATTTATTGGCTCTTACTAAAATTTTGGGTTCATCACCATAATAATAAACAACAGGTCCATCGGACATTTTATCAGTTTGCATATCAACCTTTAAGCGATTATCAGTCTGGATTGCATTGTATAAGGCAAGTTTGTTTTGCAATGCCTGTTTAAGATTTTCCGGACGAATCTTTTCCCAACCAATAGTTTCACAGGTAATTGTATTCACAAACAATTGATTAGAATCCTCAGTTCCATTTTGTAAATCTTTTACATTCAGAATTAGATACATACCATTATCAGATTCTAAGATTTTTCCTCGTATGATGTAATCAGCTACTTTCCAATTTTTAATTGTAAACCTTTGCCAGCCTGTTTGCGAGGTTATTACATTTGAAAGTAATTCGCTAAAGTTATTGCCAAATTCAGAGACGAAGCCGGTATTTTCAAACTCCATAGGATAAATCACAAAAGAAGCTTGTTTCTCTAAATTTTTAAGAAGAGGAGCAAGTAATTCTGTTGCTAATTCAATTGATGTTTTTGGAGTAGTTCCAGATAAGGTTGTGAGCTTTGTTTCAATCTGGGATTTTGATGGAAGTTCATCTAATTTTGAAGAAAGGTCGTTATACCATTTATTGAGGAAAAGGTAGATATTCATATTTTCAGTGATATCCTGGAGTTTCTTTATACACGATTCATATTTCCTGATCGCTTGTTTAGGATTAGAAGAAAATAAATCTTCTGCAATATTGAATTCATTTGCAATGTTCTGAACAGCATTTTCAATTTTATACTTATAGGATTTTCGTAAATCTTCAAACGGTATGCCAATCATCACATACATCATATTTTTGTCTTTTTCACTTTTCAGGACTTTATAATTCATCACTTTTAGGTCGGTTTTTACTTTGGTCTCACTCAGGAAAAATTCTGATGCTTTTGTTTCTTTTCCCAGACCTTCTTCTTCGGAATGACTGATAGTTTCACCTGATACTGTGCAGGAAATAGTTGTGGAAGCATCACGCAAAGCCTGGTCTTTTGCTTGTTTTTCTGCTTCTGCTTCGTTTTTATTTTCAATTTTTGCATAACCTTTTCCAATGAAATAGGAAGGGAATTGGTCTGCATAGTTGTCTGTATACCAATTGGGAATAGCATAACTCATTGTATAAATTAGAATGAAAAATAATGTGATTATAAAGTAATTTTTTTTCATAGTCTTTGCTCTTTTCTTATTAGAGATGAGTTATGCAAAATACCCTTTTCTTGTCATTCCCTACTTGATGCGGAATCCAAAATTCTTTATTTAATTGGATTCCCGTTTTCACGGGAATGACAAGTTAGGTAAATTTACCCTGTTTTGCAGAACTCATATAGTTATTAATTATTTAGTTTACACCTTCCATACAAAGTATACAACTTAATAATTAAAATGTTAAATCCACCGACAAAGTAACCATCTCATTATTTTTATAGGCAAGAGTAGAATATACATTTTTTGCTGTTTTAAATCTTATTCCTGGCTGTATTAAGAAAGAATCATTAAATCTATTTCTGTGGTCTTTATCAGGTATATAATCAAGTTCTAAAAGCACACTCAGTTTATCATTCAAATGTCCATATAATGCGTAGCTTACGATACCGATTGAATATTTTCTTATATCACCATACAAAGAAATATATGAAAAATGTAAATTAGGTAAAGTAATATTGCCAGTTATAAATGGTGTATATTTTACTTTTATATCTTTTGAATTCTTATCAGAAATTTCATTATCATAAACAATAAAACCTAAAGAAACAGTTGTTTTATAAAAAGCACCTGAATTTGGCAGCACTTGATATTTCAGTAAGATATCCTGCTTATCAAATTTATTTTTATTGAATTCAGAATAGCTTGACAGTTCCAATTTCCAAAATTTGTGAGCATAATATAATGAATGTATTGAAAAAGGATTCATTCCTAATTCAAGTGATGCTTTGTTATTCTTAATTGGAAGTTCAGCATTCCAAAAAGATATTACTCTTTCAGGAGGTTTGGATTTAATAAAATCACCATATTCATTTTTGAATTGATTAATCATTTTTTTCATCTCTTGTTTCTTTTTCTGCTTTAACTGGAATTTCTGTATTTTGCGTTCTGTTTTATCCTTTTCCTTCTGTAACCATAGTTTAAATTCAGCTTGAACTTTGCGGAGCCCTTCCTGTTCCTTTGCTTCTTCAATTTTACTTTCATATATTGTTTTTTCTAATTTTCTGGTAAGTTCATCATAAACGATTTTATTATATTCATCTTTTTGTACTTGAATAATGCTATAAAATTCTCCTGTTTTCGGGTTTTGAAATTTCTCTGTAATATTAATTCCAAGCAAGTTTACATCGGTTACTATTTCTAATATAGAAACAAAATTTTCCCAAACTCTTCCATTTTTTTCTTGTAACATATCTTTTTGAATACATTTAACCTGGATCTCAATATTTTTCGCAAATTCTTCTCTTGCTTTCGTATCTGCATCTGATTTTGATTTGTTAGAGACCCCAATTCCAAAATAATATTCAGAAGCATTTTTAATGGGCTTACCTTTCTGATATCTTTGCACCCATTCTGGTATTTGTATTTGTTCTTGTGAAAAAGTATTAGTAAAAAACAAAAATAAAAATAGCAAGATCAAATATTTTGATTTCATTACTTATCAATCTCTTAATAATATATTAAGGTGTCAAGAGATTAGTTAGTATTATAATATTAATTTCTTCTTTTGAAGCTGTGGCTTCACTCATTTTCAGCAATTTGTAACTTTCCGATACCTACCCGCCCCACACTTGCTCGGTGCTCATGTTCTTTGGCAGGCGAGGCTATGGCAGGCGGGAATCGGAATCCTCAATTGAGTCGCAAATGAGGACATTTGCGTTATTACACAACCCTTGCTTCGCTGAAGCTACGCGAAGGCAAGCCGTCCTCCGATTATCATCGGAGTCCACCTCTCTCAAGAGGGGATTAAATCTCAAATTTCCTTATAATATTTATCCATCCTCTCAGTAACAAGTTTAATATAGTTTCTGGTTTCTTTCCAGGGAATATCTTTATGAAGTTTGTTGTAGAGCTTTTTACTGTCCATTGTATTCAAATCAGAAATCATTTTATCCCATTCCGCATTGCTGATTTTCTTTAATTTGCCAGTCATTGCTTTATACACACTTCCAGGTCCACCATTATAACTACAAATAATACAATAATATTGGTTGGTTTTATTTTTTACTTCAGACCATTTATTATCTGCTAACCAGCGCATATAACCAATACCCATTTCCAGGTTATTTTCTGGATTATATAATACAGATGAAGATGGTTTTCCTCTTTTCTTATACAATACATAATTCATCGTAGAACCTGCATATTTAGGTACAATCTGCATCATGCCATAAGCATTACCATGTCTGTTATATGCACGAGGATTGTAAAAAGATTCGGTATGAATAATTGCAAGGGCAATAGGTGGGTCAATTTTAAATTTCTCACATTGTTTTTCTATGTATGGTTTGTATTTATTAATTCTTACCTGTATATGATTTGGTATCAAATCTAATACAATAGTAAAATGAGTTCTCTCTTTTTTGTCTTTTCCCTTTATTATTGAGATTTTGCCTTTTTCAATAACTTTTTCTATAGCATTATCAATGTTTTTTTCATTAACAACTCCAATATCTTTAATCTTAATTTGGCCTTTTAGTATAGGATTATCAGTTTCATCTTTCTCTTTGAGAATTTTGTTAAATTGTTCTTTGACTATTTCTTTTGCTTTTTCTTCACTTTTTGGAACATCCTTTTCTATTACTGCTTCTACTTTTACAGTACCTTTTTCAAAATTGACCTGACTTCTTCCTTTGAAATCTGGTGAATAAGTTACCCATTCCTTTTTTGTGGATTCTACAAATTCATTCCATTCCTTTTCAATTTGGTCTTTATACTGAATGAATAGAGAATCCTGCATCATTTTGTAGTTTTCAAATTCTTGTTGCTGTTGTTGCTTATATTTCTCAAATTCGTCTTCGTCTGTTTGAGCAATGAGGGCACTAGAAATAAATATAACCAGCAGAATAATTAAGTATTTTTTCATTTTTTTTCCTCCTTAGAATTTTATTGAATAATTGAATATTATAATTACCACAAATGTTTTATCTCTCACATCTCATCATAATAAAAGCAGTATAGTAATAATCTCCCTTTTCATACCTTTTTATTATAGCATTTTTAAGAATTTGTGAATTTTTAATTAATTTTAAAGATTCTAAAAATATTGCATTTTTTATTGCAGAGCTACTATCCTTACGCTTATCTTTCAAACCTGTTTCTACTTTTATTTCTGATATTTGTGATAATCTATACATAGCATTATCACGAGCATTTAGCCAGGCATCTGCAGGATTTAATGCTCTTCCTTTTCCGTATGCAATATAGTAAGTTTCATTAAATTCATCAACATCTTTATACCAATTTGGAATTTTATTGTCAAATTTAATTTTTGTTGAATCTATATCAACTGGGCTTTGGGGACAGCAGTATAGACCATAAAAATGATTATCAAAACTGAAACTATGGAGTAAGGAGATATTTTTGAAAATATACTTCATTGTATCTGGATAAGCAGACACACAAACTGAAAAGCCAATATTTTTTTCTTGATAATCAACATCATCCTCATATCTTGATTTGCCTTGTTTTATTACTACATAAGATCCTATCAATCTGGAAATAGTTACAGTTGCCATCTCTTTAGCAGAATGTTTATAAAGAGTATCATTTTTTGTATATTGAGCAGCACCTATTGCAAAATATACATCTTGTTCATAAGGCATTTGTAAAAACCATTTAGGAAAGTAAGTATCATTTAGATTTACCCCGTTAGATAGTAAACTTAATGAAATATTTTCTCTCTTAGCAAGGTTCAATTGTGTAGTGGTGAAACTTACTAAGTTAGGCAAATTATCTAACGGGGTGAATTGAGATGTTGAAAACTCATCAGTTATTTGATTGTCAACTTCTACAATAGAATGCAATTCTTGGTATTTATTGCTCCGGGAGCATTGAACAATAATAATAAATAGAAGACATAAAAATATGTTTATTTTTTTCATAGTCT
>JACNFI010000438.1 GCA_014384665.1 Candidatus Cloacimonadota bacterium | reverse complement strand
TTGCTATTTTCATATTGATTTATCTTTTCCTTAAACATTCTCATCCACTTGTTGATTTGGGATTCATAGTAATTTTAAGTGGAGCTGTTGGAAATCTCATTGATAGAATTGCATTTGGAAAAGTAACAGATTTTTTAGACTTTGATTTCTTTGATTTTATTGTTGACCGTTGGTATACATTCAATATTGCGGATTCCTGTATTGTCGTAGGTGTAATAATTTTAATGATTTATTATGGTTTTTTAGAATCATCAACGGTAGAGAAAAAGAAAATATTGGAGAAGGAATGAAAAAAGTATTACTTAGTTTAGTTCTTTTGTTTGGCTTAATGCAACCAGCATTTTCCGAACAGAGTTGGTCATATAGCTGGGAAGACGGCGCAGGAACAGAATTGGGTTTTTACGGTAATGCTATTTTGGAGAATAGCACAGAACAAGCATACCAAGGCACACACAGCTTGAAAATAACTGAAGAACCTATTGGTGATACTCCCCAAGTTTATATCTGGTGGGTAAAAGGACTTGTGGACGGCGATAATATTGACGCAAGTTTCTATTGCTATGATATGACGCTTGGGTCATACCCATCAGGACGAATCTGGGCACATTATACAAGTGACCCTGAAGACATCACATCGTATGCAGGGACAGCGGGTGGAAACAGTACTTATTCTGATGGAACAGGCTGGTCACAACTACCATACTCCTGGGAATTTGATTCCGACGGTGGTTCTCGCGATGGTTTTGTCGTTGAAGCAAGAATATACTCTGCCGAAGGTGCTAATGTGATTTATGTGGATTATGCTGAAATAAACATCAGCTCAGACACAGCAATAATTTACAATGCTGCTGGTAATACTGGAGGTGATATAACCCCACCAACATTAGTAAGTGCAAACGCTACTTCTTCTACAACTGTTAATTTAATCTTTAGTGAAAAGATATCTCAAGAAACGGCTGAAGTTGTAGGAAATTACAACATAGATAAATTAACAGTTTTAGATGCCAATCTTCAAACCGATAGCATAACAGTGGAATTGACAACTTCAGAACAGACAGAAGGTGAATCTTATACAATTACAGTAAATAATGTAAAAGATTTGGCAGGCAATCCAATTGAACCAAATTCAACTATTACTTTTACTGGATTTGCTGGCGACACAACCCCTCCCACAATAACCAATGTACAGGCACACTCTTTAATATCTGTTGAAATAACTTTTAGTGAAGCCTTGAATGACACAATGGCTGAAAATGAAACTAATTATTCAATTTCTCCCTCTTTAGAAATAACATCTGCAGAAATTCATAACGGAAATAAGGTCTTATTAACCACAGAAGAGCAAACAGCAGGAGAAATATATTCATTAACAGTTATAAACATAGAAGATTTACATAAGAATGTTATTGTGGAGACTACTGTTGTATTTATCGGTTTTCAACCCGGAGAATATGACCTGATTGCGGATATTCAAAATAATTTTGATGATTACGACGGAGAAGAAGTAACAGTCTGTGGTGTTGTAACTATTGGTGACAACTTATTATATCCAGGTCAGACAAAATTCTATATTCAAGATGAATCTGATCGTGGAATTCAAATCTATAATTCATCTTCTTTATCAACCACTTATGTGCGCGGTGATTTTATTGAAGTAACGGGAACAGTTGATAAATATAACGATGATGTAGAAATAAAATATCCAACCGTTACACTTTTATCGCAAGATGCAGATTTACCTGAAGCACATAATTTAATTGGCAATGAAGATACAACCTGGAACGGTACTTGGGCAAAGGCAATTGGTGAAATAACTGAAGTTTGGGATGCTGATGAATTTGGTTTTTATCAAATAACTGTAAATATAGATGGCACAGAAATAGACCTTATGTTTTGGAATAGTGCAGTAGCACCAGACTCACTGCAGGAGTATGCGGTAGGTGACGAAGTTAAGTGTTATGGTATTATAACTTTCTACGAAGAAGAGGTTCAATTAACTTGTGGATACGAAGAAGACATAAGTTTTTATAGTGGTGAAGAATACTTTGAGATTAATCCCATCACTCCTCAACCTTATGATACTGTCACAGTAACCTTCACCTGTCCAGATAATTATACTGGTGATTGTGATACTGTAAGATTACTCTGGAGAACTGTTCAACACCTTCCATTCAAATCCATTATTATGAATTCAGTAGAAGGGACATATAACGAGTTTGAAGATGTAATTCCTGGTCAACCTGAAGCAACGATAGTGTATTTCTATTTTGCAGTTACAGATACTTCTTCTGGAAAAATAACTAATTTTCCTGAAAATGCACCTTACACATTAGAATCTTATAAATATGGTGTTGCCTCTCTTAAAGCAATTCTCAAAGTTCCACCCCGAACATTCTGTCCAGCATTGAATGAAAAATTTGAGATTCAAGTCCATTCCCGGAAAGATGATAAAATAATCCTTCGCCTATATAATAGTGAAGGTAAACTGGTTTACACCTTCTTCAACAAACTCTCCAATGGTTCTGAATCATTTGAATGGGATGGCAAAGATGAAACTTGGAACACCTTGCCACCCGGTTTATACATCTGTCATCTTGAAGTAATTGATAGAAATAGTGGAAAAAGAAAAACAAACGCAGCACCAATCGTTATTGCTACACCTCTTAAACATTAAAACTATATGAGAAATTTTTATATTTATTCTGGTTTAATAAAAATAAGGGAAAGAATAAAATGAAACTAAAAGTAATACTTGAGCCCAGTTCGGAGGGAGGATACACTGTTTATGTTCCTTCTCTTCCTGGTTGTATCAGTGAAGGGAATACATTGAAAGAAGCGCTGACAAACATCCGCGAAGCAATAGAACTTTATCTTGAACCAGTAGAGGACGATTGGGTTGTAAAAGAAAAAATACTGGTGCGGGAGTTAATTTTGTGAACAAAGTGCCAGGCTTACCTTACTATAAAATTATTTATGCTTTGCAAAGAGATGGGTGGACTGTTGTCCGCCAGCGTGGTAGTCATATTAGATTGCAAAAACGGGAAGGAGATAAAGTGTTGAAGTTAACTGTTCCTGCACATCAACCGGTTAAAAGGTCAACACTCGCTCATATTTTGAAACAGGCTCGAATAGATGTTGGAAGATTTTTGAAACTATTGTAGCCTTGCTTTTACCAAACTAAACATTTGATTTTGATTTAAATTTAACTAAAAAACAGGTAAATATTAAGATGGATAAAAGAAGTTTAGAAATAGCTCGTCAGCTTAAAAAAGATATTGAAAAAAATCTATCCAAAGGATCCACCTCTGGTGGAAATGTAATTGATATGCGCATCTTTGGTTCTCGTGCAAGAGATGATTTTGAAAAGGATTCTGATCTGGATATATTTATTGAATTAGAAAAAAATAACCCTGAAATTCGTAAAATAATTGGTCATCTTACATGGAAATTTGGATTTGAGAATGGATTTGTGATTACAACAATTATTTTCACAAGAGATGAACTTGAAAATGGTCCTATGAAATACTCACCCATATATAGAAGCATTGAAAGGGATGGGATTGAAGTATGATAAAAGAAAAACTTGAGTTAATAAAATATCGTTTGGAACAAGCTGAATTAAGTATTAAAGATACTGAACTTCTTTTTAAGAATCAAGGCAGTGACTTATCTATAATTAATAGATGCTATTACGCAATATTCTATGCAGTTTTAGCATTATTGGTAGACACAATCTTTATTGGTTCAAAACATAGTGGTGTAATTGCTTTTTTTGATAAAGAATTTGTCAATAAAGGAATATTTTCTAAAAGACTTTCAGAAATATTACACAATGCATTTGAAATGAGAGGTAAAAGCGATTATACAGAATTTATTGAATATTCTAAAGATGAAATAAATGCACTTTTTTCTCAAGCAAAAGAATTTGTTAATGTAGTAAAAAATTCCATTGAAAAGTCAGGAAAACAGCCTAATAATAATGGATAAAAAAAGTTTAGAAATAGCTCGTCAGCTTAAAAAAGATATTGAAAAAAATCTATCCAAAGGATCCACCTCTGGTGGAAATGTAATTGATATGCGCATCTTCGGCTCTCGTGCAAGAGATGATTTTGAAGAAGATTCTGATCTGGATATATTTCTAGAATTAGAAGAAAACAATCCTAAAATTCGAAATATAATTGACCACCTTAGCTGGAAAATTGGCTTTGAAAATGATTTAATTATAATGACTTTAATTCATTCTAAAGATGAAGTAGAAAATGGGATTTACAAATATACTCTTATCTATAAAAGTATCTTAAGAGATGGGATAGTAGTATGAATGATATTAATCTTACCTTAAAAAAATATAGATTAGAATACTCTGAAAAAGAGATTGATGCTTTAATAAATGATACAGAAGAATTTATTAAAACTATAAGAAATTTCATTGAAGGCTAAAGTAAATAAAACAACTTATTATGGATAAAAGAAGTTTAGAAATAGCTCGTCAGCTTAAAAAAGATATTAAAAAAAATCTGTCCAAAGGATCCACCTCTGGTGGAAATGTAATTGATATGCGCATCTTCGGCTCTCGTGCAAGAGATGATTTTGAAAAGGATTCTGATCTGGATATATATATTGAATTGGAAGAAAACAGTTACGAAATAGAAGATAAAATTTTTAATATTATATGGGAAATTGGATTTGAAAATAACTTGGTAATTACAACTATTATTTTCACAAGAGATGAACTTGAAAATGGTCCTATAAAATACTCACCAATTTATAAAAACATTATGCGAGAAGGTTTGGTATTATGAGACAAGAAAAACTTGAATTAATAAAATTTTGTAAATAAAAAAATTCATAATGAAAGGAAGGCAATGAAAAAATTTTACATTTTAATGTTCCTCATTCTTATTAGTTCTACTTCCTTTGCAATTTTTGATGATTATGAGCCATCTGCAAGAGCACGCGGAATGGGTGGAGCATTCATCGCAAGTTGCAATGACCCAGGTGCTATCTTTTATAATCCTGCTGCTTTACAATCTGCATCTGCTGGAGTTAATACAGGTTATGCAAAGCTCTTTGGTAATGACTTCCAGATTCTAAAAACAGGTGCTCTGGCTTATCATCTACCAAAATATGGCACTCTTTCACTTGGCATCAAAGAGATGGATGTAGAATATCAAGATGTTATGCTACAAAGTGAAGGAACTTATTCTATTGCTCATTCTTTTCTTCTGATTGGTGATGTTCACTCAAAATTATATCTTGGGTATTCACTTAATTTGAATCACTTATACTTTGGTGAGACAGTTGAGGGAAGAAAAATGGGCGAAGAATCAGTTTTCGGCTTGGATTTTGGAGCACTTGCTATCCTTCACCAAAGAACCAGAATCGCCTTTGCAGTCAAAAATATAAACAGTCCTTCAGTTGGAAAAGGAAGAACTAATGGCCTTCCCAGATATTTGACAATTGGAGTTGCATATCAGCCCTATCGCGATGTTACAACAGAAATAGATTTGAAGCAAAAATTTTCTGAGGAAACCAAAATCCAGTTCGGCATTGAATATAAAATCACAAAAAATTTCTGGCTAAGAACAGGTGCTTCTACCTATCCTAATAGCATTTCTGGTGGAATTGGATTTCTCATTAAAGGTGTAAAATTCAACTATGGAGTGAACACGCATTCTGTGATGGCTTTAACGCATCATTTTGCAATAGGGTATCAATTTTAAATGATAACCACAAAGTCACCAAGTCACAAAAATATTCTTTTATCTTACTTAGTGTCTTCGGAACTTCGTGGTTATAAAAGATTTTATGTTTGAGGATATTATGAAAAAAAAGGATAGAAGAGAGAGTTCTGCAACTTCAACAGTAATAAAAGGATTTATAAAACTATTTTTCAGCTTTTTGAATCACGCCATTAAAGATTGGGAAAACAAATTCAGTTCCAAAGGCTATAAAGAGTTATCACAAAAATACGATGTCTTTGAAAAACGGCTTTACAAAGATATAAAGGAACTAAAAAATAGAATTGAAAAACTCACGATGAAAATTTTCTGGTTAAACCTATTAGCTATTATTTTATTGATATGCGTGATAATTGAACTTATACTATTAATTAAATTAGTGTAAAATGAGAAAAATAATTTATCTTTTATGTGGTTTACTCATTGTTAATGTAATTCTTTTTGCTCAAATTCAACAAATTGACTTAAATCAAGCCACTTTTGATGAAATAAAGTCCCTGCCAATTACTGATAAACAAGCTGAAGATATCTATTATTACAGAACATACATAGATTTTTTCAATTCAGTATATGATTTGCGTGAAATTGAAAATATTGACCAAGTAACCTTTAATAAGATAAAACCACTGATTATGGTTCACCCTTATACGGAATATGATGAGGTTGCCCAGCGAAGAGATAAGATTTATTATCTTTTGCGTGGTTTTGCTTCAGAAGAAGGTTCAAGTGAACTTGCTGCATCCCTATGGGAAGACCTGTTAATATCACCTGTCAATATCAATAATGCCAATTTTCATGTTTTGATGAATATGCCGATTGTGTCTCCTAGTGATGTTAGAGCTATTCTTATGCAACGAAAGTTGGGTAACTTCTCTGATTATAGAAGTATGCGAAAAGCTCCTGGATTAAGTCATTATGGTGCTACTAAACTTAAACACTATGTAATTTATCAAACACCAGAAAGAAAAAATAAATGGTTTTTTAACTATAGATTTAAATTCAATAACTCTCCATTTTCAGATGAGTTAAAAGAAGTTTTACTAGAAAGTTTCCTTCCTGACAGCACTAATAATAAGTTCTCTATGTGGGGAAGATACCATTTAGATAATGCTGAACCTGAAATATCTCATAAGTTGAGAGCAAGGATGGAGGATTGGATAGACCTTGAATTTGGTGGATTATTATTTTTTAAAAAGGGGGAAAATCGCAATCTTAACTTATTTTTATCAGAAAATTCTCTTTCCAAAGCTCTATCAGAAAATTCAAAATTATCAGTTGCTTTGAATTTAAAACCAATTAATACCCGACTGATTTTAGGAAACTTTCGTGCTACTTATGGACAAGGACTTGTTATGGAAAACACAGATTATTTTGACAGACGCAGAACTGGTTTTGGATATACAAAAAGGGTGATTGGTGTATTTCCTGATATCTCATCTACAAATGAATTTGCACTAAAAGGTAGTGCAATTGAATTCAATAATAACTTTCTTAATGCATCTTTCTTTTACTCAGATGATAAAAAAGATGCTGTTATCTGGGATAGTAATCATAACGATTCTCTTGATGTGGAAGATGACCTGTTCTATTATATTATTTCTACTCCCCGTTTTACAAATGAACAGTTAGAAAGTGACGAAGCATATTTTAATCCCTATAGAGAAAATCTACAACCTTATCCTTTACCCAAAATATTAATGGCACCAAGAAGAGATGTATTACGAGAAACAATCACAGGAACCCATATTGAAGTATCCCCACTAATTGGAACTCACTTTGGCATTACTGCTTATGAAGCTCTATATGACCGTTATTTCAATATTGCTCCTTATGACTCACTTGGAGAATATCTTATCTATAGTGATTACTATTACAAAAAGTTAAAGATGACTGATTCCGAAATATCATCTTTATATTCAACTAAAACCAATACTTATAGAAGAAATTATCGCAGAGTATATGGATTTGACTGGCAAACAACTCTTAATAATCTTTCTATTCAAGGAGAATATGCAGAATTAGAGGTTGATGGTAAGCCGTTACAACTTGGTGATGACCCAAGTGCAATGGTTTTAAGCGGTTATCTCAACTTTGAAAATCTTAACTTTCTTATACTCTACAGAAATTATGACCTTGATTTTGACAATCCTTATGCCCGCCCTTTTGCCGAACATGAACGTTTTGATGGAACTATACTAAAAAAACAATACTATTTGAAAAATTCTCTCGTTTCTGAGGTATATTACAACTCTCCTTGGTCACAGCCAGAACAAGGAATTTATATTGAATCAAGATACAAATTTCATCGTCAACTTACACTTACAAAAGCATACCTTGATATGTGGAAAAGAAAATCAGATGGAAGAATAAGTGTCCGTTTTCAAGCAGAACTTGATTATAGACCTATTTATCAGGTAAGTATTAGATTAAAACAAAAGCTTCAAACTAACCGTTCAGAGGATACATCAGCAAGGTCGGTCTCAAAAACAAGTGAAACCACACTAAAATTGATTACATATCTTACAAATAGGGACAAACTACTACTAAGTTATTTCTATGCTCAAACATGGATGGTTCCATATCCTTATCTTACAGATAGTGCAGTACCTGGTGATACTATTGTTCCAACAGCAAATGTTTTAAATCAAGGTAATTGCATTGAAGCAGGATATATTCATAACTTTAATGAAAATTTTAGAATTGAGGGCTCATTCTTGTTTTGGAAAGCACATCATGGAAATGTCTGGGATTGGGAAGATATGGAAATTGACTTTATGGGAAATGAGGGAATGAAATACTGGTTCACAATTTATGATAGAATTTCAAACCATCTTGCCATCTCCTTTAAATATAAAGTAAAACATTATGAAGATAAGGAGTTATATCTTAGAAAATATAATGAACCTGTTGAAGGACAGAATTATATTCCGCAAACGAAACATGAAGAAAGTTCTATTAGATTGCAAATAGATTGGAATTTTTAAATCTATGGAGTGCGAAAATGAGTTCTTGCGATTTATTGTGAGGACGAACTTTTCGCAAATCCTTCAATGCTGAAAGTTCGTCCCGATCAAATCGGGACTCATTTCAGCACTCCACATATTACTGTTTATTCGGAGTGGAGTGTGAAAACGAATCCCGATTCATCCCCGATTTAATCGTGGAGAAGAACTTTTCACAAAAAATTTGAGGATAATATGAAAAAATCTATCTCCTGAAATTGTCTTTCGTGATGGTAGCCCCGTTGCAGTTATTTTAGATATTATTAAGTATCAGGAAATACTGGAAAAATTAGAAGATGTATTAGATTTAAATATGTTATTTTACTCAAGTTTCGCAGTTTTTAAAACAGCATTAAATCGTATTCTTTCAACCATTGTCATATCCCCGCGTCCGCGGGGCTCGCTGTCAAAACGTTTCGTTGTCAATTGACGCACCGAAGGTGCATATGACTATTTATGACGCACCGAAG
>JACNFI010000437.1 GCA_014384665.1 Candidatus Cloacimonadota bacterium | reverse complement strand
TTAATTGGGGATTATCAAAAATGTGAAAAACCGTTGAAACGGTTCATATGAGTACATTTGTTCTATTTTTCCCACGAATAAATTCGTGGGCTTCCTCCCATTATTTTCTTTGTTTATTGAATTAATCCGATTTATTTGAATTTTTTGGGGGTATGCATGTATGCATAAAAAATAAAAAACCTTGACATCTAAAAAGAGAAATAGAATATAAGTTTTAAATTTCTGGAGGTTTATTTGTGAAAAGGACTTATCAGCCACATAATAAACGGAGAAAAAGCAAACACGGTTTTAGAGTAAGAATGAAGTCAAAAAATGGTAGAGATATTTTCAACCGCCGTAGAGCTAAAAGAAGAAAAAGAATATCTTTATAGTGAACTGGTTCACCCCGTTAGATATTTGTGTTTTTATATAAATATTATATTATCAGTTAATTGAATAATATCAAAAGAGAAATATAAATTTTTTCTAATAAATTATCTAACGGGGTTAATTTATTACATGTGAAAAGCATAAGAAGATATTATCAATTTAAAGAATTTAGGGAAAATGGAAAGAGATTTAGAAAATCATTTTTTGATTTGATTGTAGTGAAAAAGGATATCTACAGAAATAGGGATTTTGGACTTGCAGTTATTACATCCAAAAAAATTGGCAATGCAGTAAAAAGAAATAAAATCCGCAGATGGATAAAAGAATATTTCAGGAAATCAAAAAATTGTATACCATTCAACACTGATTATTTGGTTATTACAAAACCAGGAATTTTTGAGTATGGTCATGAAAATATTATAAGAGATTTGAAAAATGCTATTGAAAGAATTAGAAAAATTTATTTGTAAGACAATTATAATAGTAATAACTCTTTATCAAAAATATATTTCACCAATTTTTCCTGATACATGTAGATTTCTCCCCTCATGTTCAGAATATTCAAAATCAGCATTTAAAAAATATGGAGTTCTAAAAGGGTTTTATTTATCAGCCTGGAGAATATTACGCTGTAATCCGTTTTGCAAAGCTGGGAAAGACCCTTTACTATAAGAAAAAATTATGAATAAAAGAACATTACTGGCACTTTTGCTTATTTTTATTGTCTTTTACTTAAGTAGCAAATTTTTATGGAAGACACCACCAAAGCAACCAGAGCAAGCTATACAAACAGCCAGAAAGGAAATTAAACCAGAGAGCAGAGAAACTAAAGAAAAAGTTAGCGAAACACAAGAATATCCCTTTGGTGGTAGAAGTGAAGAAAACTTGTCAGAAGTCTCCCTAGGAAAAGGAGCAGAACTCAATGAAAACATAGTCCTGGAAAATGATGTGGTTAAAATAATCTTCACTAATAAAGGTGGGAATATAAAACAGATTTATTTGCAAAAAATAATGATGGGTAAGGATAATAAGATGCCAGTTAAATTACTCCCATCAGAAAAAGATTTTCTAAATATCACCCTAAATATAGATTCAGAATCTATTAATTTATCAAATTATAATTTAGAATATTCTCAAAGTGATTGGGAGGTTGAATTTTTCATTGAACAAGATAGTAAGAAGATACTTAAAAAGAAATTTACACTTGAAAACAATTACAATCTCACAATGAATCTTTTTGTTGAAGATTTTGGTTTGATAGAATCTTATGATTTAGAAATAGATGCTGGGGTCTATTATGACCAAAAAGGAGATAAACGATTCAAAAATTATATTAAGGCAGTATCTCAAATTAATAACAATATTGAGAAAGTTAGTTTAAAAAATGCTGAAAAAGGAGAGAAATTATTTGGCAATGTAAGCTGGACAGTTCTAAAATCAAAATATTTTATGTTGGTTACTATTCCACACTCGCGAGTGAAACTAAGAGAGCTTTCAATATTTGCTAGTAATAACGAGATAAAAGAGATAGCAAAAGTAGAAGTATCTAGATTAAAAATTGAGCATGATTATGATTTTTATTTCGGGCCAGTAGATTATGATAATTTGCGAGCTTTCAATATTGGTTTAGAGAATTCAATGGACTTTGGAATGAAAATAATCAGACCTATAAGCAAATTGATTTTGCAATTGCTTAAATTCTTATACAAAATCATTCCCAATTATGGCATTGCAATAATAATAATGTCTATTATAATAAAGATTCTATTTTATCCTTTAACACATAAGGGTATGAGGTCTACTCATAAGATGCAGGAGATTCAGCCTTTGATTAAAGAAACACAAAAGAGGTATAAAAATAATCCCCAGAAGGCTCAGAAAGAAATAATGGCTCTTTATAAGGAACATGGTGTAAGTCCTCTTGGAGGATGTTTGCCGCTTCTTTTGCAGATGCCAGTATTCTTTGCTTTATATCCTGTATTGCAATCAACTATTGCTTTACGGCATGCAAATTTTATTCTCTGGATTAAAGATTTATCTGTACCTGACCCCTATTACATTTTACCAATTATAATGGGAATAAGCATGTTTTTACAACAGAAGTTGATGTCTCCAAAACCAACACCAAATATGGATGAAAAACAGCTTGCACAAATAAAAACTCAAAAGATGATGATGTATGGAATGCCAATATTTTTAGTATTTATTTTTAAATCTCTTCCAGCTGGTTTAGTCCTTTATTGGCTTTCATATAATATACTTTCTATTGGCGAGCAGATTTTAATAAGAAAAGGCGGAATTCGGAAGGCGGAATCCGGAATGTAAAAGGTGGAATTCGGAAGGCGGAATCCGAAATGAAAAAATTTGCTATTGAATTAGAAAAAAGAACTCAAAATTTTTCTATAGATTTGATAAAAACTATATCGAAAATTGGGAATACACCTGAACTCAATGTCATCAGATATCAGGTAGTAAAATCAGGTTGTTCTATTGGAGCAAATTACTGGCCCCGTTAGATAAATGATAAATATGCTTATTCTATTATGCAAAATATGAGTGATAGAAATATTTTATAGTTATCCAGGCTTTAAAAGTTATCTAACGGGGTAAAAAGCAAATCGTGCCATAAGTAAAGCGGAGTTTAAAGCAAAAATATCAATCTGTGAGAAAGAGGCTAGTGAAACAGTTTATTGGCTTGAAATATTAGAAAGTATTTTGGGCGAAAGTAATATAATAAAAGATATCAATAAACTCCGAAATGAAGCCAACGAATTATTGGCTATATTTATTTCTTCTGGAAAAAGTTTAAGTAAAGACCGATAAATTTCCCAAACATTTTTTGTATTGGCAATAATTTTTTGTTTATCATTCCGAATTCCAAATTCCGCCTTCCGAATTTAAATTGGGGTATGCTAAGCGGGAAGTTAGCGGTGTCCTGTAACCTGCAATCCGCTATAGCAGGGCTGAATCCCTATCTGCGGGATTTGATGGCTAAGTTTCTTTTTATGAAAGTGATGTTGTCCGAAGGTATTATACCTTCGGCTGGAATGGTCAAGTCTAACGCAATCGGACTCTGTGAATCTTGTCAGAACCGGAAGGTAGCAGCAATAAGCAATCAGTCAGATGTGCCGTTGGTAAACTTGGTTTTAGTTAACTACATAAAAATGCTTGGAATAAAATCTCAAGGATAGGTGCATACCCCTTTTAAATTAAAAATGCAAAATGAAAAATGTAAAATTAAGGCAACTGCTATAATAGCATCATTTATGATGCTTTTTTTGAATAAGTGAAGGTATTTATGCCTTCGCACTTAGATGAAATATCAGTATATATTTGGTCCAGTTCCCTCAAGAAGGTTGGGTATATCACTCGGTATTGACCCTATTCCATTTAAAACCTGCACATATAACTGTGTTTATTGTGAATGTGGGGCTACAACCAATCTTACTACAGAGCGAAAAGAATATATTCCAGTAAAAGATATAATTGCTGAATTGAAAGACTATCTTGATGGAAATCCAAAGTTAGATTATATAACATTTTCCGGCTCTGGTGAACCAACTTTGAATATAGGCATTGGAAAAATAATTGATTTTTTGAAAGGAAACTATCCACAATACAAAATAGCAGTTCTGACAAATGGCTCCCTTCTGTATCAAAAGGAAGTAAGGGATGAAATTATTAGGGCTGATTTGGTTATGCCTTCTCTTGATGCTGTTTCTGAGCAAGCATTTAGGAGAATAAATAGAGCGGACAACAGGTTAGATATCCAAAAGATTATTTATGGTTTAATAGAATTTCGAAAGGAATTTAAAGGAGGAATCTGGCTGGAAATATTTATTGTCCCCGGCATTAATGATACTGATAGTGAACTGAAATTATTGAGAGAAGACATTATGAAAATCAATCCTACATATGTGCAGATTAACTCTCTTGATAGACCAGGAACAGAGAATTGGGTAAAGCCAATTAACAGTGTTTCGCTAAAAAAAGTTGTTTCATATTTTAAGGATTTGCCAGTTGAGGTTATTGGGAATTTCAAATCAAGGGAGAAAATTGCCAGTTTTGACCACAATATAGAAGAGCGGATAATAGCTACTATTAGAAGAAGACCCTGTACTGCTGAAGATTTGTCAGAAACACTTGGAATTCATATCAATGAGATAAATAAGTATTTGCAATCACTTCTGGAAAGAAATATCATTAAAGTTCAGAATTTGGAAAGAGGGTTTTTCTTCAAAATAAAAAATAGATGAAACCTACATGTCCCGAAAACAAATCGGGACACACCCGTCTGGGCGCCGAGCCTGAAAGGATGATGAAAATAACACACCCCCTCCCCGACAAGTCGGGAAGACCCCTCTTATTAAGGGAATTTCTAAAAAAATCCCCTCTTGAGAGGGGTGGATTCCCGACTTGTCGGGAAGACGGGGTGTGTAATCTGCGCGCTATTTTCATATGAAATCTACTGGAAATAAAAATAAATTTTCTATCTGGCTTAGCCTTCCTTTCCCAAAAAAGTAATAAAAAAGGTGTTAAGATTATGAATATTGAAAAAATTATATCATCAGGAGAATCTGAGACAGTAGAATTTAAGGAAACTTTTGATAGAGAAGCTGTAGAATCTGTTAGTGCTTTTGCTAATACAATGGGTGGAATTATCATTATCGGAGTTTCTGATAGAGGTAAGATAAAGGGTATTCAAGTTGGCAAAGAAACTCTTAAACAATGGTCAAATCGTATATTTCAATCTACCGAACCAGCAGTAATTCCTGATATAAAAATAGAAACAGTAGAAGGAAAAACTATTGTGTTGCTCACAACCTCTGAATTTCCTATAAAACCTGTTTCTATAAAAGGCAGATGCTACAAACGAGTTGCAAATAGCAATAAGTTAATGAGTTCAAAAGAGATTACAGAATTATATTTATATTCTACTGGCTCAAGTTGGGACGCTTTCCCAGCAAAAGATGCGAAACTAAGCGATATAGATTTTAAAAAAGTTGATAGATACATTGAGACCACAAAACGAGCAGGTAGAAGAAAATTTACAGAAGCTCCACAACAGGTTCTTGAAAAATTGGAACTCATAAAGGATGGTAAACCTACTTTGGCAGCAATTCTTCTCTTTGGCAAAGAACCTCAATATTTTCTGAAACAGGCAAAAGTCCATTGTGGCAGATTTAGAAAGGAAGTAATTATAATTGACGATAGTTATATTGAACTAGACTTAATTGAGCAGGTTGAAGATGTTATGGCTTGTATTAGAAAGAATATAAATGTTCGTTATGAAATTACAGGCAAGCCGCAAAGAGAAGAGATATGGGATTATCCACTTGATGCATTAAGAGAGGGGGTTTTAAACGCAGTATGCCACAGAGATTACAGCGACTCAGCTGATATTATTATTAAAATTTTCGACGATTACATTTCAATCTGGAATCCAGGTGGTCTTCCACCAGGAATTACTCTCCAGGATCTATATGATCCTAATCATCCTTCAAAGCCAAGAAATAAACTAATAGCCCAAGTCTTCTATGACATAGGAGAAATTGAAAAGTATGGAAGTGGTATCCAGAGAATGATAAATGCCTGTAAAAATCACAGCATCCCTGAACCAACATTTGAAGAAGCATTTGGCGGATTTCATATTGTTTTCAGAAAAGATATTTATACTCAAGAATATCTGCATAAATTAGGATTAAATGAGAGACAGATTAAAGCAGTAATGTATGTGAAAGAAAAAGGCAGAATAACAAATAAGGGGTATCAAGAGATTAACCAAACAACAAGAGAGACATCAAAAAGAGACCTTGATATGCTTGTTAATAAAGGCGTCTTAACTCGTAAAGGCAAAGGTAGAAGTGTTTACTATGAATTGGGTCAAGTGGGTCAAGAATGGGTCAAGAATGGGTCAAATATCACAAATAGGAAAAATTGAATAAGGTAAGATAATGAAAAAGAATATCAAAAACTTAATAATATGTCCAACAAGACTGCTTATATGGAATTGTTCAATATTATTAAAAGAGATGTGTTTATCTCCGAAGGAGCTGATTAACGGGTCAAATATGTGATGAAGGTAATGAAAAAGTAATGAAAAATAATGAAAGTAATGCACTTGAAATAAGAAAATATTATTAAATAACAATAAGTAAAAATGACTCTCTTAATCTGGCTCGGCTTCCTCATATCTTTAGCACTTATGATAATAATAGCCCGAAAAAATATCTGGATTGGCTTTATTATAGGTGCTATTGTGCTGGGCATATTCAATCTTAGTTTTAGAGAGATACTTGCTCAAATACAGAATACTCTAACTGACCCATCAATTCTATTGTTAGCTTTTGCTGTTGGTTTGATTCCACTTATTGGTGGAGCATTAGAGGTTTCTGGACTTATGGACGACCTTGTTAATAATCTTAAAATGAAGAGGAAGTCATTTCTTATGTTTGGTCCAGCTTTTCTTGGAATGCTTCCAATGCCAGGCGGAGCACTTCTTTCAGCTCCACTTGTTCTTAGAGCTGGAACTGACATTTCTGATGATAAATACACTGCGATTAATGTTTGGTTCAGGCATACTCTTATCTTGATTTATCCACTTGGTGCTTTGCTTGTTACAACCAAAATGGCTAATCTGAGTCTCTATGTTGCTATGCTTTATATTATTCCTGGTTTTATCCTGATGATTATTTTAGGTTATATTTTTTTGCTTAGAGAAATACACGGCAATCTGAAAACAAGTGATAATATTATACGAAGAAAAATTTTTATACCAGTTTCAATAATACTATCTGCTCCTATTATTCATTTAATTTTAATGAGTTTATTTAAGAACATTATTCAAGAAATACCTCTTTCAGTTGGTGTTTTGACAAGCCTTATTCTTGCATTTTCCTTTGGAAAATTAAATTTGAAAAGAATAAAATCTATTTCAGCAAAGATGAAACCCTGGAAATTCTTTTTGATAATCATTGGGATGTTTCTTTTTTTGAATATATTTCAAGCTTCAAACATTTCAAAAGTAATTTCTGATATAGTATTTTGCAAAAGTTTTCTAGTTGTAGGGGTTGCTGCATTCTTAGGTTTTGTGACAGGTAGGGTTCAAATGCCTTTTGCTATTTTACTCCCAATTTATTACTCAAGTTTTAGTGTTAATTCAATGACCTATTTAGTGTTTGCGATTAGTCTTTTTTCAATATATATGGGATATGTCATCTCTCCCATACATCCATGTGTATCTGTTTCTATTGAATTTTTTGGCTCAAATCTAAAAGATTTTTTTAAGAGAACGATTTTACCAGTAGCAATATCACTATTTGTTGCACTTATCCTATCTATATTTTGTGTATGATTTTCTATGCCTATTAATAAACCCAAGGCTTATTAAATTATTATATGATTATTCAATTAGTTCAGCATAGGTTATAACATTCGTATTTTATTTCTTGGCTTCTTGTAACATCCCGATAATATCGGGATCCCGATTGTGAATATTGCAAGTGAGGACACTTGCATTACAAAATAAAAGTAAAACCTGATTTAATTGAATAATCATAAATTATTATAAGCGGGAGCTACAGAAAATATTTCCGAACTAACTTTTTATTTGACAGGTGAAATTACAATATTAACTTATGAACATAAGTTCATTAAAAGTTGTATAAAAATTAAACACTTTTTATTTTATAAAGAGTGTCTGATATGGAGGTAATCGTATGAATAAAAAATTTCTTTATTATTCGCTATTAATTGTATTGTTAGTTTTAGAAATGCTAACAGTTGGCTGTAATAAAAGCTCAAAGTATCAGGCAAGACAGAAAGAAAAGGATACATTGAGAACAAAAGAACTTCATCCCGACAAGTCGGGGCCAATCTCTCCAATGACTGAATCGCAAATTTACATAGAGATAAAAGCAGAAGGAAAAATTCTTCATTATCAAAGAGAAACTTTTTTGAATAAAGAGGATTTTTCTGAAATTCTAAAATCAAAAGAGAAATTTCAATCTAAAAAGACCGATGCTTTTAAGAAAATCCTGAAAAGATACAATAGACAAATCGTTAATCCTGATATGGAATTTGATGAAGCAAGAAAATCCATTGTTTTTATTTGTGATATAAGCGGTGCAAAAGAGGGAAGTTGGTTTGACTTTGATTGGTTCTTACGACCTTTGAGTTTGGACTTTCTTGATAATCATTTTGAAAGAAGAGAAAAAGAACTTTTCTGGGAAGGGAAAGTTGATGGTAAAATGACAAGAATAAGCATAAAATTTCCTTTCTGCATTTCCAATTGCCATGAGCATGTCTGGGCCAAATAATAAATGTAGAATTATGTATAAAGCTAAAGAGGAGAAAAAATGAAGATTACAATAATTTATGACAATACAGTTTACAAGAAGGGACTCCGTGCTGATTGGGGTTTTTCTTGCCTCGTAGAAATTGAAAACACACCGAGGATTCTTTTTGACACCGGGACAAATGGTTCTATCCTTCTTTATAATATGAGAAAACTCAACATAGAGCCCACTTCTATTGATGAAGTCTTTATCTCTCATTCTCATTTTGACCATACTGGCGGTCTATCAGCGTTTCTTAATGTGAACAATAATGTTAAAGTTTATGTGCCTGTTTCATTTAGAGGAGTTCGTGGGGCAAAGGAAGTAATATCTGTAAGTGAACCTTTAAAGATTCATGATAATGTTTTTTCTACTGGTGAACTTGACTCCATAGAGCAATCTATGGCTGTTCACCCCGTTAGAGATTCTGAAGTCTGGAGGAAAGCTCAAAGAGAACATATCTCTAACGGGGTTAAAACAGAAAAAGGTATAGTTTTAATCGTTGGGTGTTCACATCCTAAGATGTCACATATTCTTGATGCAGCGTCGCAATTCGGAAAAGTGTATGCAATTATTGGTGG
>JACNFI010000436.1 GCA_014384665.1 Candidatus Cloacimonadota bacterium | reverse complement strand
GGAATTTCGGGATTTTTCCGACATGTTATTAAGATATATCGGAATTTCAGCTATTTTTAAGTAATTCATAAAGCTTTGTGTTTATGTAATATTTTTGTCTTCCAAGTTTAGTGCTTTTTAAAATACCGATATTCTCTAAGTTTTTCAAATAGATAGATGAAGTTTCACGATGGATATTTAAACTTCTCACCAGAAATTCAATTTTTGTATATGGATGCAGGAAGAGTATATCCAAAAGGTCTCTACTATAAATTTTGGGAAGATTTGTCTGCAGTTTAGTTTTGGTTTCGGTCATCAGGTTGCTTATTTCATTTATCAGTTCAATAGTATGCAGAGAAGTTTGTTCTACACCTTTCAGCATATAAAGTGTCCATTCTTCCCAGCTATTTTTTGTTCTAATTTCCTGCAACAATCTATAATAATCGGTTTTTGTTCGAATAATGTATTTACTCAGATATAGAATTGGTATATCGAGAAGTTTATTTAAAATAGGGTAGAGGATATTGATGAT
Source organism: Candidatus Cloacimonadota bacterium (assembly GCA_014384665.1). Taxonomy (GTDB): domain Bacteria; phylum Cloacimonadota; class Cloacimonadia; order JGIOTU-2; family JGIOTU-2; genus JACNFI01. The sequence continues at coordinate 8,832 of JACNFI010000436.1, read as the reverse complement.
CCTACCGGTTCTGCCATTACCATCATAGAATGGATGAATGCTTTCGAACTGATAATGGATAACAGCCATTTTAATGAGAGGATCGATGTCATAATTTGCATTAATGTAATTTTCCAGATTTTTCAGGAGTTGTAATATCTCATTATAATTTTGCGGTGGAGTATAGATAATTTCACCTGTTGAATCATTTTTCAAAACAGTACCTGATTGAGTTCTAATACCTGCATCATTTTGTTCTAGAATTTTTTGAATTTCAATAATGTGATTTGTAGTAAGGATGTTTTGATTTTTTATTAATTCAAATCCTCTTTTTAGGGCAGCAGTATAGAACTTAACTTCTTTAGCCGCAGCATTCGCAACATCAATATCAATATCAGATTTATAAAGATCATCATGGGTTGTGATAATATTTTCAATTTCGGAACTATCTTTGGCTTCCTGAAGAACCAGAGTATTAATGAGAATGTCAGAATTTGGAATTGTCTTGGAAACTCCTTTCAATTCTGCCAGTGCTCGATTTGATTTGCTTAATTGCTTAAGAATTTTTACTGTTTCCAGGTTTGCCTTTGGTGGTAATTTTGGTAATATAAAATTATTGTTCATAATATATCCTTTTATAATCCTAATTCTTCCAGATATTTTTCCATTTGTTTTTCTACTTCCACAATTTCAGCTTTGATGTTTTTAATGTTTTCTTTCACTTCGTCCATATCGACAGGTTCTTCTTCTTCAAAAGTATCCACATAACGAGGAATATTAAGGTTAAACTCGTTTTCCTTAATTTCATCCGTTGATGCTTCATAAGAGTATTTTTCAGTAGTTTCGTAATTTTCATAAGTTTGCACGATTTTTTCAATATCTTGTTCTCTTAATCTGTTTTGATTCTTTCCTTTTTCATAATTTTCAGTACCACTGGCATCAATGAAAAGGATATCGCTTCTTTCTCTGTTTCTTTTGAAAATAAGAATAGTAACCGGAATTCCAACTCCATAAAACAGATTAGCAGGAAGACCGATAACTGCATCTAAAAGGTTATGTTCAATTATCTGTTTTCTAATTCTACCTTCGGAAGCACCTCTAAACAATACTCCGTGTGGAAGCACAATTCCCATTCTGCCATTTTGAGCAAGGGAATGAAGCATGTGTAGAACAAAAGCATAATCACCTTTTGAGCTGGGAGGAACTCCCCAACCGAACCTTTTATGCGTATCAAGAGCATTTTCCATTTTAAATTTTTTATCATTGGTATCTCCTGAAAATCCCATTGCCCATTTATCAAGAGAGAAAGGTGGATTAGCAACTTCCACCTGGAATTTCATTAAATTTCCGTCAACGAGATGAAGTGGATTGGCAATTGTATCTCCCCACTCGATCTTGGCATCGTCAACTTTGTGCAAAAACATATTCATTAAACACAAAGAATGGGTTTGTCCGTTTCGTTCCTGTCCATAAATCGCCACTTTTTTATTGGGGACCTGTTTTGCTGTTTTCAGTAGAAGCGAACCGGAACCGCAGGTTGGGTCATAAATCCGATCATTTTCTTGTGGTTTTACAAGTTTGGCAATCAATTCGGAAACTTCGGGAGGAGTGAAAAATTCACCACCTTTTTTCCCGGCATCAGATGCGAATAGTTTTATCAGGTATTCATAAGAATCTCCAATAATATCCGCATTTCCGATTTTTGAAGGTTTCAAATCAAGTTCATTGAAATCTTCCAATAAATGTTTCAACATGGCATTTTTTTCTTTAGTTTTTCCAAAAACTACTTCGGAATTATAATCAATATGGAAAACGCCACGAAGTTTGGATTTATTATCTTCTTCAATTCTTTCCAGAGCTGTGTTAATAATTTCACCGATATTAATTTCGTTTCGTTTTGCATAAAGAAAATCAAAAGATGATTTCTCATCGAGTGTGAATCTATCCCGTGATAATGCTCTTATTACTCTTTCTTTATTGCCTGCATATTTATCCGAATATTCTGCTAAATGTTCTTTATATGTATCAGAAAGATATTTTACAAAAAGCATTACCAGGATGTAATCTTTATAAATCGCAGAATCTATTTTTCCTCTAAACGTATCGCAGGCTTTCCAGAGAATAGAATTAATTTTATCCTTTTTATTTTCCGGCATCATCTCCTCCCTACGCAATCCTGAAAATTATTTTTAATATATTTTTTAAAAGCTATTTTATAGATTTTTTGTTTTTCCATATTTAATTCATCCAGCAAAGTTATTTCTTTTAAATATAGTTTCTGAATATTAACAATTAATTTCTGTTTATCTAAATCTGGAACTTGAATTTTCATTTGTCTTAAAGATGAAGATTGTATTATATTTACTGTACTGCTAATATTATGTGTCATAAATTGTTTTTTAGCACATTCACTATTCAGATACCAGGCGAGATATTCGGATAAAATATTTCTATTTATAAGTCTGATAATATAAAAGGAAGAAGGGATTATTTTATTTGAAAATTCATCAGTTATGTAAATTGCGGTATATGGTTCGCTTATTCTAATTATAATATCTCCTTTTTGAGAAAGATAATCGTGTGATAGTTTCTCTTTACTTTTCAATTCATTAAAATAGTTTGTATCAAGACTTCCAAAATTCGATATACTTTTTAATGTAATAAATTTATACATATATTTTTCTACTGCATTTTCATTAGCTTTTTTTCGAGCTAATACTAATCCAGTTTTTATATTAGCTATTTCTTCAAGTTTCATATCTTCATTAGTCATATATTTATATGACAATAATATAAGCATATTTTCTTTGATGTCAAATAATTTTTTTTGTTTTATATAAATATGACAATACTTGTTGTAAAAAAAATCTCTTTATATAATATGTGTTTACTCTAAAAACCCCTGAAGGGGTTAAATTTGGTTTTTTTACCTTTTTACCCATCCCCGATTAAGCCCGTTCCTGACGAGCTCAGGAACGGGGATAAAACCGTGGGCTAACCTTATGATAATTCGCAAGTTAGGAGGTTAGTTAGAAGCCCACAACTTTAGTTGTGGGAATTTATTATTAGTGAAACATTTATTAGTTAAATTTTTCATATTAATAAGTTTTAATTGTAATACATTATTCCAAGACATTTATTTAATATTTTTAATAATAGTATTGGAATTACATTAATATAGTGTGCCTTTAACTTTTCTTGTAAATCATAATCAAAATTAGATTAACTAAATTTGTGTGTTATATTAAATTATAATTTACAACCATAATATAATAAGAAAAAAATAATGAAAAATAAAAAAGTTTAAATAACCGAGACTTGTATTTACTCTGACAATTCTTTTAACCTTTCCAATCGTTCCGATTCATTATCAACAAGCCAATTATCTTTGGAAAGATATTCGTATGCTTTGGCAAAATATGGTTTTGCTTCTTCATTTTTGTTTAAAAGAAGTAGGCATTCTCCGATTTCTTCAAACACATATCCATCCTGCTCGATACCTTTTTCTTCATACTCTTTTTCAAGTGCTCTTTGCATTTCCAATGCTTCAGCTATCTTACCCAAAGACCTGTAAGTTCGTGCAATGTTCCATGTTTGGATTCTTATACCCTGTTCATCATTTATCTCCTCACGCCATTTCAAGCCTTTTTCAAATAATGTTAATGCTTTATCGTATTCTTTCAAATCATTATATGTCCAACCAATGTTATTGTAAAGAGGTCCCAACCATCTTTTTGCTTTTTTGTCAATTGTCTTCTCAGTTATTTCCAGTGCTTTGAGACTCCATTCAAGTTGCTTTTCTGGATGTTCCACAATTCCCATCATATGAGCAGCATCTATTGCATATAAGTCTAGTTTATTCACTTTTGCAATTTCAAATGCTTCAATAAATAATGGTTTAGATTTTTCGGGATTTCCAGAAGAATTGAGCACTCGTCCTCTTTCAAGTAGATATCTCACTTTTGCTTGTTTGAGTTCATCACTTAATAAACTCAGAGTGGTATCGAGGGTAGCGTGTGCTTCTTCAAATTTCCCTTGTAAACCCTGTGTTCTAGCAATTTGTGTTAACAGTTCAATATAATACGAAGTGTCTCCTGATTCTTTTGCAATTGGCATAAGTTCTATGAATTTGGTTTCAGTTTCTTGTGGGTTTTGATAATCCCACATCGCATCGAAGTTTGGTAAAGTTGTTGCTTCTTTTTTTGCTTTTTTCTTTGTTGTACATCCTACTATCAATATAGCAACAATAACTACATAAATTAGTATTTTCATTATAGTTCCTATTTTATAATTTTCTTATCTTTTTTGGTTTCCTCTATGTTCAATTCTCCTTGGGCATTGAGAAGATATGTGTCCAGGTCCTTTGCCAAAAAGCATTTCCCTGAATATTCAGCCAAAGCTTCTTGCAAAACATCGTCAATGGAAAACTTTCTTGCTCTTGAGTATTCAAGAGAAAATCGTGCACTGAAATGAGTAAGGATTAAGTTTGGAATTCCTGATTTTTGTGCAACTCTTGCAACATCACGAGCTGTTGAATGAAAGAATTCATCTTTTACTAATGCCTTCACTTTTTCAGTATAGTTTGCTTCATGAATAAGCAAATTGCAATTTTTCAAATAAGGTAAGAGCAAGTCAGGGTTTTTGTTATCACCAGCAATAATTATTTTTCTTCCAGTAATCGGTTCTCCAATGAAGTCATTTCCATTTAATATTTCACCATTTGGCAGCTCGACTTTCTCTCCTCGTTTCAGTTTCCCATATATAGGTCCAGAAGGAATTCCCTTTTCCTTTGCAAGTTCTAACTTAAATTTTCCAGGTTTTTCATTTTCCTGAATTATAAAAGCATAAGAAGGGATTGAATGTTCAAGAGGAATGGCTTCAATGCTTGCTTGGGGAATTTTAAAATGTGTATTTTGGGAATTTATTTCATTTATGTCTATTTCAAACCTGAAATGGGTTTGGGTAATTTTGAAAACAGATTCTAAAAGCTTTTTTATTCCAACAGGTCCAATTATTGTAATAGGTTCTTGTGCATTATTCAAACTTCGTGTTGCAAGGAGTCCAAAAAGTCCAAAACAGTGGTCACCATGAAGATGCGTAATAAAAATATGCTTTAACTTCGGAAGTGAATATGGTGTCTTAAGTAATTGATGCTGTGTCGCTTCTCCACAGTCAAAAAGCATCCAATCAGATGACTGGTCAAACCTGAGAGCTATACCAGATACATTCCGTTCTTTTGTCGGAAGCCCTGATGATGTGCCCAGAAATGTGATTTTCATTTTTATATAATCTTCTTTTTATTCAAATACAAAGTTTTATCGTGAATATCATTTTATATCTATTGGCTTCATATTTTTCTAATAGATTTCCAGATATCTATCTAATTCCCATTTTGTAACTTGTAATCTGAATTCATCCCATTCCTTTTTCTTTGCATCAATATAGTTTTCATAAGTGTGTTTTCCTAGTGCATTTTTCACAATTGTATCTTCTTTCAGTTCTTCTAATGCTTCTAATAATGAGCCTGGTAAAGTATCTATCTTTAATTCTTCCAGTTTTGCATCACTGAAATTAAATACATCTTCTTCAACTGGTTTGGGAGGAGAAAGATTTTTTTTAATACCATCAAGACCTGCTTTTAGCATCACTGCAAAAGCAAGATAGATATTACAGCTTGGGTCTGGACTTCTTAGTTCTATGCGAGTAGATTGGGAATTTCCTTTAGAATATCGTGGTATTCTCAAAAGAGCAGACCTATTTATTCGTGCCCAACTGATATAAACAGGTGCTTCATAGCCAGGAATTAATCTTTTGTAGGAATTTACGATGGGATTTAAGATTGCCGTCATTCCTTTTATATGACCAAGTTGTCCTGCAATGAAATTATACGCAATTTTTGAAAGAGAGTACTTATCCTCTTTATCAAAGAAGATGTTTTTGCCTGTTTTTATATCAAATAAACTTTGGTGAACATGCATACCATTTCCATTGATTCCTGCAATTGGTTTAGGCATAAATGTGGCATGCAAATTGAACTTTTGGGCAATGGCTTTTAAAGTAAATCTTATCGTAATTGCACTATCTGCTGTTTTTAGAGAGTTATCATATACAAAATCAATTTCATGTTGTCCAAGTCCGACTTCGTGATGTGTTGTTTCTACATTTATTCCAAATTTTTCAAGTACAACCGTCATTTCTCTTCTTATTTCATAGGCTTGGTCAGTGGTCATATCAAAATAACCTGCTCTATCATGAGGTAATGCTTGAAGACCATTATCTCTTTTGAAAAGGAAGAATTCAAGTTCTGGACCTGTTTTATACTCAAAACCCATTTGCTTTGCTTCAGACATTATTTTCTTCAAGATAAATCTGGGGTCGCCCTCAAAAAAAGTTCCATCTGGATTGTAAATATCACAAATAAATCTGGCAGTATTACCATCGTCTGATTCTAACCAGGGTATTACTGAATAAGTATTTGCATCAGGTTTCAAATACATGTCACTTTCAGCAATTCTTGCAAAACCCTGTATGGATGAACCATCAAACCAGGTTCCATGTTCTAATGAAGAAGTTAATTGTTCTACAGGTATAGTCAGGCTCTTAACTACACCATAAATATCAGTAAATTGCAGTAGAACAAATTTTACTTTGTCTTTTTTTACTTGCTCTAAAATTTTACTGTTTTCCATTCTATTTGTCTCCATTCTTTATTTTTATTAATTTCTTATCAGGTTAATTTATGTTATTATTGTTATTATTAGATATTTCTTTAAGAACAGCTCTTATTTTTCGCAAAGCAATCCCCCTATGACTTATTTTATTCTTTTCTTTTCTAGTTAATTGTGCAAAAGATTTATTATAGCCATTAAGATAAAAAATTGAGTCGTATCCGAAACCTTTATCGCCCTTTTCTTCAAAGCCAATATAGCCTTTGCATTGTCCTTGAGCTACAATTTTATTTCCATTTTTCATTATCAAGACAATAACCGTGCGAAAGGTTGCGGTGCGTTTTCCTTTTGGGACATTTTTCAACATATTAAGTAGCTTTTGCCGATTGTGTTTATAGGACACATTTTCTCCAGCAAATCTTGAACTATACACACCGGGCTTGCCATTAAGTGCATCAACAAAAAGTCCAGTATCATCTGCTAATACAGAAACCCGAGATTCTTTAAATTCTTCCCAAATTTTTCGTGCTTTTTTCTCAGCATTTCCTTTTAGAGAATTCTTATCTTCTATGATATTAGGGAAAAAGTCAAAATCCTTATAGGTTAATATTTCTATAGGTAAGTCATGCAAAAGTAATGTAATCTCTTTAATTTTATCTTTGTTTTGAGTTGCAAGGACTAATTTCATATTACTGTTCCATTAACTATTACTGAAAGAACATTAAGGTGCAAGATTTATATCAATTTCCTTTTTAATAATTTTTATAAATTCTATGTGAGAAGAGAAAGGTATATCTGGCATTTGAGGAAATGGGAAGAATTTTGCATCAAGGGCATCATCTCTAGCCTTTAGCATGCCGCCTGTGGCTTGCAAATGAAAACCAAAAGATATTACTTTTTTACAGACAGGGGAATCCTGTTCAAAATAGCCTAAAAACTTTATAATTTTACCTTTCAATCCAGTTTCTTCTTCTAATTCTTTAACAGCGGTTTCTTCGGGTGTTTCATCAATTTCAATATACCCGCTTGGAAGAGCCCAGCAACCCTCTGCTGGTTCAACTTTTCTTTTAATCAGCAGGATTTCGTTTTTTTCATTAACAATGACACAGGCACAGGCAGGAACAGGATTTTCATAGTATGTCCAACCACAACTATCACATTTTTTTCTGACTTTACCACCTTCCTTTTTGTCTGAAAGAAGGTTACCGCACTTAATACAATATTTTACATCTTTGGTTGGGTTCATTTGTAATCTTTATGTCCTTTCTAAATATTCTCCTGTCCGAGTATCAATTTTTACTATCTCTCCTTGACTCACAAACATAGGGACAACAACTTTCAGTCCTGTTTCTAATATGGCATTCTTGGTAGCACCTGTAACAGTATTCCCTTTTACTGCTGGTTCACATTCAGTTACTTTTAGATTTACAGTGGTTGGTAACTCTATGCTAATAATCTCTTCACCAATTGTTAAAATCGCTATGTTAATATTTTCTGTGAGATACAATTTCCTTTCGCCTAACAATTCTTCACTTATCTCTATCTGATTATAAGTTACCGGGTCCATAATAACATAATTTGTTCCATCATTATAGAGATATTCCATCTTATGCTTTTCCAGTCTAACTTCCTCCACCTTTTCACCAGCCCGAAATGTATTATCTATAACTGAACCTGTCTTAGCATTCTTAAGTTTGGTTCTAACAAATGCTCCGCCCTTTCCTGGTTTGACATGCTGAAATTCAACAATTTCATATAAATCATTTTTAAATCTAATTATCATTCCATTTCGGAAATCTGCTGTTGACGCCATAATAATACTTCCTTTATTTTTAGATAATAATGATTATTGCCAAAATCAATCTAAATGAACTTATATTTACTAATATTCAATTAAATTTGGATAAAATTTACAATGCTAAAAAAATTTGGCAAGAATATTAATAATAAATTAGTCACTTAAAAAATAAAACTTACCAACAAGTTGTCGTGAAATTTTTCAATTAAATGACAAATATCAAATATCTCTGCTGGAGACAGATCCGCCTTTGGTGGATAATTCATTGTGTCCTCATTTCATTAGAATCTTATATGGGTTCTGCAAAATTGCACTCTCATGTCATTCCAAAGGCTCACCGATGTCATTCCCGACCGTGCCCAACTTGATTGGGTATCGGGAATCCAT
>JACNFI010000435.1 GCA_014384665.1 Candidatus Cloacimonadota bacterium | reverse complement strand
AGATGGTTCGGTTACAATCAGAACATAATCTGCATTAGAAAGAGAAGCGATTACTGGACAGCCAATTCCAGGTGCTCCATCTGAGATCAACAAATTTTTATTATTTTCTTTTGCCAAGTTATAAGCTTCTTTCCTAATTTTTGAAACTAATTTTCCAGAATTTCCTTCTGCTATGCCAAGTTTAGCAAAAACTAAGGTTGAATTTAGTCTTGTCTTAGAAATGTACCATTCTCCAGATAAATTTTCATTGAATTCAATAGCATCTACAGGACATATTCTATAACAATACCCACATCCTTCACAGTCAATTTTATTTATTTTATATTTATCATCTGTTTTTTGAATTGCGTCAAATCTACATATTTCCTGACATTTTCCACATCCGATACATTTTTCATTTATGATGCTTGCCTTTTTACCTCCATAGAATTGGTAGGTTTTCATAATCTTGGGTTTCAAAAGAATATGTAAGTCCGATGCATCAACATCGCAATCAGCAAGAATTGCATTTTCGCCTGCTAAATATCCAAATGAAGCAGCAAGAGATGTCTTGCCTGTTCCACCTTTTCCGCTAATAATTACTAATTCTTTCATAGGTAAATAGCACACCCTTCTACGCTAAAGCTTCGCAGGACAGGCAGGTTACACACCCCGTCCATCCCGATCCCAGTTAAATAGAAAAAACAGATTTAACGGGACAGGTAAATCGGGATGTCCACCCCTCTCATCCCCGCGGACGCGGGGAGGGGATTTTTAGTAATTCCCCTCTAATAAGAGGGGAAAATTCTCCAGAGGAGAATTAGGGGTGTGTTATTTTCATGTTCCTTTGTCCGTCAGTTGATGGATGTGTGTTTCATCTGAAAATCCTTTTTTATCAATTCTTCAAGGAGTCGTCATTGACCATTCCATGACGAATTTACAATGGTGTCCCAATTCCTTTCGGGACATGTATGTTTCATAGCAAACCTGTAATGCCCTTTTCAATTTTCCTAAAGATATTATTAATTGAGGGAATAGTGATTATATCTTTACCCCTTGAATACAATTCAGCAATTTCTCTTGAATATGGAATTTCACCTAAGATTGGGATATTTTCATTTTTGCAATAGTTATATAACTCTTGTCCGAAGGATTCTTTGGAATTTCCTATTCCTGATTTGTTTATTACAACTCCAAATTTCTTTTTTAATTTTTGCATAGTTTCAACAGCTATTTTTAAATCATGAAATCCAAATGGAGTTGGTTCAGTAACTAAAACGATAAAATCTGAATCTTTAGTTGCTTCAATAACTGGACAGGAAGTTCCGGGTGGTGAGTCAAAAATGAAATAAGTTGCACCCTTAAATTTTTCAGACGCGAAATTTTTGGTTTGCTTTATCAGAGGGACTGCCATTACTTCACCAACTTTCAGCTTCCCTTCAATAAAACATAAATTCTCATTCGTTACATTTTCCCAATGGATTTCACCCATTTCAATATTTTCAATATCAAAGGCATTTTGTGGACACATCTCAATGCAAGCAAAGCAACTGTGACAGAGTTCTGGGAAAATTATTACTTTCGTATTTGTTACAGCAATGGCATTGAATTCGCATATATCAGCACATTTACCACATAGATTACATTTTTCATTTACTTTAGGTGTTTGTCTGAAGCACTCTTTTGTATTGAGTTTATTATCATTAAGAAAGATATGGCAGTCTGGTTCTTCAACATCCAAATCAACCAATACAACCTTATTTTTATTCTTATTATTAAGGAAAAGAGAGAAGTTTACTGCAAAGGTTGTCTTTCCTGTTCCGCCTTTACCACTTGCGACTGAGATTTTCATTTTTGTATTTAACGGCTCTATTTGGAGTGCGAAAACGAATTCTCCCGATGTATCGGGAGGATGAACTTTTAGTCTATGCTGATATGCTGAAAGTTCGTCCCGATCAAATCGGGACTCGTTTCAGCACTCCACTTGTATAATTTATATAAACTCTCAATTTTTTCTGGTCATTAAGGTTCCACAATTAGGGCAACTTACACTATTACAAGGAATTCCGGGAGTATGAGGAATTTCCTTTCTGCAATTAGGACAAATACAAATAACCTGGCAACCACCAAGTCCTCTTCCTTTACCCTGTCCTCTGCCACCACCTTGTCCTCGCGGTCCTGTTCCATTACCTCTTGGCATTGTTATCTCCTTTCTCAGCTTCAACTACTTTAAAATCAGCATTGATGATTTTTTTATCTTCATTATCTTGTTGAATTTGTTTTCTGTTTTTAAAACGCGATATTAATCCGCGAACAGTTTGTTGAGTAATTCCATCTGGTTTTCGTGCATCGTTTATAATAAAGCCTACTGCTGGTAATATTAGTGAACGCCAGATAGATATATGACCTTTCTTGTTATACAAAGTTCCAAAACAAGGTCCTCTTCTTCTACCTGTTCCGGGTCCTAAACCTTCTGGACCAGCCCCATCTCTTCTAGGCATTTTTATCCTCCTAAATAAGATTTATTTCTTTTTTAGATTTTTCAATAAAAGTAAAAATAATCTTGATATTGTATTTTTGATTATATTACTTTTGCGTGTTTTTGTTACTTATCATATTTTTTAGGGAGAGAATATATTTCAATTCTCTCCCTTTGTTTTAGGACTACTTCTTTTCGGTCTTAATTTCTTCAAGTCGCTTTTCAATAGATTTCATCTCATCTCTCATTACTTTAAGTTCATTCTCAAGAACCTGCTTTTCATTTTCTGGTGTATATGGTGTGGGTGTTGAATAAGGATAATAAGGTGCATATCCGCTATAAGGATAGTAACCTCTACCAAATCCTCTTCCCCATCCGTGACCCAATCCTAAACCGCGTCCGAAGGATCCTCTTCCACCGACTGGATTCATATATCCAGGAACATTATAACCTGCACAGTAACCTGCTGCACGACCTGTCATTGGACCTTGTCCCATAGGTCCTGTTCTATCTCCTCGTGGCATTTTAGCCTCCTTTCATTTTAATTTGTAATTTTGAATTTTAAATTGATTTTACCTTCTACCATGTCTATGTCTTCCTCTATGAAATTTACCAAAACCAAACTGTTGTGCGAGATTTATAAAATCTATGCCACCACAATCTGGACATACAATAGATACATTCTCCTCAAATCCTGTTTGAATTATTGTTCCACAGTTAACACATTTTACAATATTATTTCTAAAATATACCTGACCACCCATTATAAAAATTTCTTTACCTTCTACTATAGCTTTTGCTACTTTTTTTCTTGCACTGTCAACTAGACGCGTAAAAGTTGGTCGTGATATTCCCATCTCTTCTGCTGCAACTTGATGCTCAAAATCATTATAATCTGCCAATCTCAACGCTTCAAATTCATCAAGAGTTAAAGATATTCTCTCTAATAATCTGGCTGGAATTCCAACAGGTTTGAACCTCTGGAATCTCGGTGGTTCTTTAACTCTTCGCTCTATTCTTGGTCTTGGCATAATTTTCCTTTATGAACTTATGTTCAAAATATATGTTTATAATTCTTATTGTCAAATTTTTTAAATAATTTCTATAAGTAATCACAAAGGTATAAAATAAAAAAGATTGGTGTATGCTCCATCGGAATTTTCTGGATTAGCTTTCTAACTTCATCCAGTAATTTCTTTATTTTTCTATTATCGTTTGTAGCAATGCGTTCCGCTCGTAAAGCCTGATTCAGAATACATAGCAAGCAATCAAGATAAGTTTTCATATATTTCGCTATTTGTAAAAATTTGTTTCTTCCCAAATTTTAGAAATTTTCTTGTTCCACCATCATTCTGAATAACTTTCAAAACTCTATTATCAAATTTCTTAAAAGTAGCACCGAAAATCATTTTAATATTTCTATATTGTAAAATTTCTTGAGTCATAATTGATGAAGGACCAAGCATATAAATACTGCAATCTTCATTTATTTCATTTATTATATCGAAAAAAGTTAGGTTAAAAATCGAAGTTGATGTTAAAATAACTGCATCAGCTTTTTTTAGAAAATGTTTTTGCTCAGACATTGAGGTTAAAATGGAATCAGGTTTTTTATAATCAAAAACGGTAATAGGTATGTTATCTTCCTGAAATTTTTCGATAGTTGGCTTGAAAAGTCCTACCATTACAATATTTTTGAATTCTTGGAAATTAACTACATCAAACAGGTCTCCGGTTTTATCTAATTTATTGGAGTAATTTAGTAATGCATTGAAATAAGCATTTAAGACAATACGATGAGGAAAATCTTGTGGATTCAGGTTTGAATAATTGTTGATTTCTGTATTTATTTTATACCCTAAATTTGCACAAACTCCGATATTGCCATTTTTCAAGAGAATCGCTGTATATTTAAGACCTGTTGTTAATTTTTTTATTTTTCTCAAATCAAAATTGTATTTTTTTAATAGTAATTCTAAAGGTTCTAAATTATTATGATTCTTCATCTATTTCACAATTTGGCAGCATAATATCAGTATGATAAATGCCATTTTTCTCTTTTAAAAATATTTTTCCATCCTATCAAAGGCTATATTTATTTCATCTTCAGAAACACAGAAGGATAATCTTAGATGGCTTTCTCCTGTTGGTCCAAAAGCAATACCAGGTGTTGTGGATACCCTGGCTTCTTTTAGAAGTTTCTTACAAAAAGTAATGGAATCCTGTCCTTCCTTCAAGAGTATTTTGGGAAACATAAGATAAGAACCACCTGGTTTTTGATATTCAAATACAGAATTAAGTTTATCAAGTTGCTCACACATTAGATTTCTCGTATTCAGGTAGTGTTCTTTAAATTCTTTTACACAGTCTTGAGAACCTTTCAATGCAGCAAGAGCAGCATATTGCGAGATAACAGGAGCACAAATCGCAAACGGAATATGTGCTTTTTTGATCTGGGGAATTACTTCTTCATCTGCATGAACATAACCGACACGCCAGCCTGTCATGGCATAAGTTTTTGTAAAAGTGAAGCAACTGATAACACTTTTCTTCATTTCAGGAATGGATGCTATACTGAAATGTTTCTTGTCATCATAGATAAAATATTCATAAGCTTCATCTGTGATAACCATCAGGTTGTTTTCCAGAGCGATTTCAGCTATTTGACGAAGTTGTTCTTCCGGGAAAACAGTTCCTGTGGGATTATTGGGACTGCAATACATTATCGCTTTGGTTTTTGGAGTTATTGCATTTTTAATAGCCTGTATATCCAGAGCAAAATTATTTTCTTCGATCAAGGGAACCAGAACAGGTTTACCGGAAGCAATCTGAACCTGACGAATATGTGTTGAATAGGTTGGAGTAGGAAGAATTACTTCATCACCCGGATCAATAACAGCCATTACTGCTGCAGCCAATCCTTCAATTGCTCCAACTGTAACCAATAGTTGAGAAATATCAGCATTTATGTTGTTATCACGTTTTAGTTTTTTAACAATTTCTCGTCGTAATTCAACCAATCCATCGGTAGGTGAATAGCCTCCAACCAAGCCATTTTTTATGGCAGAGATAGCAGCTTCTTTGATATGCTCCGGTGTATCTGTAGTTGGTTTTGCCCACGATAAAAAGGCTACATCATCAATCTCTTTTGATAATCTCGTCATTTCGTGGATTGCAGATTTTTTGATTTGTTTCACTCGGTTAGAAATATTCATAATTAAATCCTCCATATTAACATTATTTTATTTAAGAAAATATATAAGTATTTATAATTCTTCATTGCAATTTTATCTTATTCTTTTGTAGATCAATGTATAACTAATTATTCAACCTTTAAAACATCTTTGAACGCTTTCTCAAAAGATTCTTTGGGAAGCGCTCCCATCGCCATTTGTGGTTGACCTTGTTTTGGACAGAAAAGAAGAGAAGGAATACTACGAATGCCAAAAGCAGCTGCTAATTCCTGCTGCTCTGCTGTATCTATTTTATAGATGTTTACCTTACCTTTATATTCTTCTGCTAATTCCTCCAAAATAGGAGTTACTATCTTGCAAGGCGCGCACCAATCAGCGTAAAAATCTATCACACAAGGAAGGTCACCTTCAAATTTCCAATCTTTATTTTTACCATAATTAAAAACTTTTTCTTGAAAAGTCTCTTTTGTTAAATGTTCCATTTTATTTTTCCCTCAAAAATCCAAGTAATTTTTCCGTTATTTCAGTTGCTTTTCCTTCCAGAAAAACATCTGTGATACTGTTTGTATAATTGGAAGGTTTTGTATTTACTTCAATAATTTTTACATTATTATTTTTTGCTTCGTATGGAATCATAGAAGCTGGCATAATTTCGCCGGTTGTGCCGATTAGAATAAAAACATCTGCTTTTTTTGTTTCTGCGAAAGAATTTGTCCTCGCCGGTTCAGGAATTGGTTCTCCAAAAAATATAAAATCCGGTTTCAAGACACCTCCGCATTCTTTACATTTTGGTGGTAAATCAGAAAAATCCGTTTCTTGAGCTTTATGCACTTTCCTGCAATTTATACAAATTAGATTTCTTGAATTGCCATGAAATTCATATACTTCTCTGCTTCCAGCTTTTTGATGAAGATTATCGATGTTTTGCGTAATTATTGCTTGTAATAATCCCATTTCTTCCATTTCAGCAAGAGCAAAATGAGCTGTATTTGGTTCTGCTTTTCCAAAAAAATCATAGAAGATCTCTTTAATCAGTTTCCACGATTTGAGAGGATTTTGATGAAAATAATTTATATCCAAAAATATTGGATCGAAGTTACTCCACAAACCATTTTCACCGCGAAAAGGTGGAATTCCGCTTTCCACAGAAATTCCCGCACCCGTAAAGGCAGTTACATGATTCGCATTTTTAATCAGTTCAGCAGCCTTTTCGATCATTTAGAATTCCTTAAAAATTCTTGCTAATGATTTTCCCGGAGCTTGAATATCTAAATCTAAAAAATATCCAAATGGAGTTTGGGAAGATTCATAACCTGATTTTTCTAATCTTTTTTCTGCACGATTAAACAGTTCTTTAGTTATTCCTTCATCTGCTTTGCTCAAAGAGAGATGTGCAAAAGAATGTAAGACAATTTTGTTTGTATCATTCTTCTTGGCTGCCCATTTCAGGTTTTTGATCATTTTAGTTTCTATTTTTGAAATATCATCCTCATCTTGTTGCTCAACTTGAATGAATCCAACCAAAGCATTTTCTATCTGCTTGCTCTCTGTGAGTTTCTCCACAAATTCTAAGTTTTTGATGCTCGTTTTATATGTGAATTTATCTGCATAGATCATTAATAATTTCATTTTAACACCTTTGTATTATTTTGGATTATAGTTTTCGACCTATTTCAAATCCTTCCCTAATGGCATCTTGTGCATTTCCAATTTCTTTGGCATCACCGATTACATAAATAGGTAATTTACCTTTTAACTTTTCTTCAAGAGGATTATAGCTTCTCATTCCAGTAGAAACTACTATTATATCTATATCTTCAAATTGAATAGATTCTCCATTCCTTTCAGCATAAACAGTTCTTCCATCCACTTTTTTAATATAAGTATGATCCCTAAAAACAGTGTCACTTTTTTCCATCATCTTGAGAGAAAGTTTTTTTGCTATCATTTCCATATCTTCACCAAAGTCAGTTGTCCGTTTTACAATAGTTACTTTATTACCTTTTGGTATTAAAGCAGTTGCAATATCAATGCCAATTAGTCCTCCGCCAATAATGAGAACCTTTTTATTTTCAGGTAAATTTTCTTTCAACAAGATTTCTGCCCAGTAATATTTATCTAATCCTTCAATCTGCGGAACTGCTGGTTTAGAGCCGGTTGCCAAAATCACTTTATCATATTTATTAACATCTTCCGGTTTAGTAATTTCTTTAAAAATAATTTTTACTCCACCAAACTCAAGTTCTTTTTCAAAATACGGAACTAATTTTTCCATAGATTTTTTGTGAGGAGTAAGCGGTGCAAAAACAAATTGTCCGCCCAATTCATCTTTTTCATAAAGGTCAACTTTGTGTCCTCGTTTTTTAAGAATAATTGCTGCTTCCATACCGGCAAGTCCTGCTCCGATAACAGCATATTTTTTAGATTGTTTTGCTTTTTTAATGAGTTCTCTTTCCTTTCCAACTTCAGGATTCACCAGACATTGCAGACCTTGACCTGATTTCACTCCTCCCAGACAACCTTCGGCACAAGCTAAACAAGGAGCAATATTACCTTTTACTTCTCCCAGATACTTTCCGATAAAATCCGGATCAGCAACGACAGCTCTCCCAACTGCAATATAATCAGCCATTTCATTATCTGTGATTTTTTCAATATCTTCAATTTCATTAATTTGACCAACTGCGATTATGGGAATATTGACATTTTCTTTGATTTTTTTCGCCATATCCCAGGTTTTTCCTTTGGGCACAAACATATGTTGAAAATACCAGGGAGGTGTAGAACATACTGTTCCTGCAGAAACGTGAATAGCATCAACACCATTCAGTTCAAGTATTTTGGAAAATTCAATCATCTCAGGAAGTTTTATTCCATTTGGAGTCATCTCATCTCCGCTAATACGAACAATTACAGGAATATCTACAGCGTTTTTTACTGCTTTTAATATTTCGAGAGGGAATTTTATTCTGTTGTCAAAATTTCCACCATATTCATCAGTTCTGTCATTAACCGCAGGTGAAATGAATTGAGCTATTAAATAGCCGTGACCAAATTGCAATTCTATAATATCGAAATTTGATTTTTTTGCTCTAATAGCTGCATCAACAAATAAATTTATGATTTTTTTCATTTCTTCTTTTTCTAATTTTCGTGGAACTGCTCCACCACTTTCACAGGCTCGAGCAGTAGAAGAAACATAATAATTCCCAGGTATTTTAGGATTTGCCATTCTACCCGGATGATTCAAATGAGCAATAGCTTTTGTATCATTTTTATGAAGTAGTGAAGTTAATTTTTTCAATCCTTCAATTTTATCATCATTGTCAATTCCCATCTGCGTGGGAATTTCTCGTAATCCTTTATCGAGATAAAAAGGTTCCGGAATAACTGCTCCTAAATATTTGCTTCTTTCTTTGTAAAATGCAAGATGCCGGTCATTTATTTTTCCGTTTTCGCTATAACCAAGTTTGATTGGTGCAAAGATGAATTGATTTTTTAATTCTAACATTGTTCCTCCAATTATATTTTTGGTTTAATTTACTTGAATCTCATTTTCATATTCCGGAAAATAGTTTTTTATAATTCTCAAATTAAATTTTTGAAGTATGGATTCTTTAGGTTCTCTTTTAAGTAAAAATTCAAAAGACCTTTTAATGAGAGCATCCTTTGGAATTTTTCCATCAAAAAGTTGTCTATAATATTCATCGTCTAAAGTAACTA
>JACNFI010000434.1 GCA_014384665.1 Candidatus Cloacimonadota bacterium | reverse complement strand
TGTCTCATGAACAAATTGATTTCAATGTTTCGCCAACAAAAACTGAGGTTCGCTTTGTAAATCCCAATTTTATATTCAACTTTATAAAGAATACTATCACAGATTTCCTGCTTAGTTATGAAAAACAAAAATATACTGAAATAGGGGATGAACTTGAAAAATCAAATGTAGAAAAACATTTACCAACACTTGGAAAATTTCAACCAAAGAAAGTTCTTAAAAAACGAAAATCCTTATCTTCATATAAATCAGAATTAGATGAAATATACCAGCGAGATATATTTGATAAAAAGAAAAAAGATGTGCAATTAGTTAGTTTTTTTGATGATAAAATCATTAAAGATAAAAATAAAATTGTAGAGACCGAAATTGTTAGTCCCTGGCAGGTAGGCAAGTCGTTTATCCTTGTAGAAACTAAAGATAGTATCATTGCAATTGACCAGCATGCAGCACATGAAAGAGTGCTTTATGAACATATTCTTGACAAACTGAAAAAACCATCAGGCCTTACATCAGGCGAAAAATTGCTATTTCCTCTTGTAATAGACCTGCCAAAATACTTGCAAAAAATCATACCTGATTTAATTGAGCAAAATCTTGATACATTCAAACAGATTGGATTTAAGATAAAAGTTTTTAGTGGCAATTCTTTGATAATTGAGGAAATCCCTCAGAATTTGCGAAATTGGAATAATGGAGAAGTTTTAACCAAAATTTTGGAACAATTGGAAGAAGAATATCAACCAGAGACGGATTTCAAAGAGAAATTAGCTGCCTCCTATGCTTGTCACTCAGCAATTAAAGCAAATCAAAAATTAAGCAAAAAGGAGATGTTAGAATTGATAAACCAGCTCTTTGCTGCTGAAAACCCTTTCTTCTGTCCACATGGTAGACCAACAATAATTGAAATATCATTTGATGAGTTACGAAAGAGATTCAAAAGAATTTAATTGATATTTTGCAATTCAAAATGAAACTCAGGGAAATATGATAATTATTTAATTGGTTGAACTGGTTTACCCCGTTAGATGTTTACTATCTAATGGGGTTGAATTGGTTGAATTGGTTTACCCCGTTAGATGTTTACTATCTAATGGGGTTGAATTGGTTGAACTGGTTTACCCCGTTAGATGTTTACTATCTAATGGGGTTGAATTGGTTATTTTAAGTAGGATGTTTGATTTTAATAAATAAAATACTGTTAGTGTCCATCTGGGAGCCAAAACCGAAAAGTTCGTGCTTGCCTCCTGAAATAACCAACAAGAAATGTGGTAAGTTGGTAAACAGATAAAATATTTCACCGGGTAAATTTGTGGCTAAAAAAAGAGATTTTCAGATGAAACACTTATTCCGATATTTCAGCACAAAGGAATATGAAAATTATATGCAAAGGTTGAAACAGAGGATAATCAAAAAAGAGAATAAAAATTATCTCTGTGTCTCTGTGTCTCTGTGGCAAGGTATTTACAGATGAAAAAAGAACATATTAGAAATTTTTGCATTATTGCTCACATAGACCATGGGAAATCTACGCTTGCAGATAGATTTCTGGAGCATACACATACAATTGAGATGCATACTGTTGACCAAATTCTTGATGATATGGATTTAGAACGGGAACGGGGAATTACTATCAAAGCACACGCAATCAGAATGAAATACAATTATAAGGACAAAGAATATACTTTTAATTTAATTGATACACCAGGGCATGTTGATTTTTCTTATGAAGTTTCACGAAGTATTGCTGCGTGCGAAGGTGCAATACTCCTTGTTGATGCAAGTCAGGGAATTGAGGCACAGACATTAAGCAATCTTTATATGGCTGTTGAGAATAATCTTGAAATCATCCCTGCGGTTAACAAAATAGATATACCTGCTGCAGAGCCAGACGAATTGAAGGAGGAACTGGCTGAGCTTTTAGGAGTTTCTGAAGATGAGGTTTTGCTTGTAAGTGCAAAAGAAGATATTGGAATTGATAAACTACTGGATGCTATCGTTGAAGAAATTTCTGCACCTTTATCAAAATATTCTGAAACTCGGGCTTTGATTTTTGATTCACAATACAATCAATATAGAGGAGTTGTTGTCTATATCCGTGTTTTTGATGGGGCTTTACACAAAGGAGATAAGATAAAATTCTTCTCCACAGATAATATTTTTGAGATTGAAGATATTGGACATTTTGGTTTGAAAATGGAACCCTGCGAAAAATTGATGGCTGGAGAAGTCGGATATATCATTGCAGGAGTGAAACAGGTTAGAGAAGCAAAAGTTGGAGATACAATCACTTTAGCAGACAATCCCACATCTCATCCATTAAAAGGATTCAAACATCCAAAGCCAATGGTTTTTAGCGGTATTTTCCCAATGGATGGAGCAAATTATAATAATCTTCGTGATGCTCTGGCAAAATTTCAACTCAATGATACATCTCTCGTTTATGAGCCAGAGAATTCTTTAATTCTTGGCTTTGGCTTCCGCTGCGGATTTCTTGGTCTCCTGCATCTTGAAATTTTCAAAGAAAGAATAAATCGTGAGTATGGCATTTCAATTATATCCACTACTCCAAGTGTTGAATTTATCATAAAAAAGAAAAATGGTGATGAAATCACTATAGACAATCCTGCACAAATGCCAGAACAAGTTGAGATTGAATCCATCAAAGAGCCAATAATGGACTGCGAAATTCTGGTTCCAACTGAATATATCGGAAATATTATGAAACTTGCTCAAGAACGACGAGGTGTCCAAAAAAATATGGAATACATAGATAAAAAACGAGTTTCCATTCACTATGAATTCCCACTCATTGAAATTCTTTTTGACTTTTATGATAAATTGAAATCTGTCAGTCGCGGATATGCTTCATTTGATTATGAGTACAGAGAACACAGGATTGCAGATGTGCAAAAGGTGGATATTATCGTAAATGGTGAAAAGGTTGATGCAATGTCATTTATTGTACATTCAGATAAAGCATATTCCTGGGGGAAAAGCATAACTGAAGAACTCAAGAAAGTAATTCCAAAACATCTCTTTAAGATTGCGATTCAAGCAGCAGTTGGAAATCAAGTTATTGCAAGAAGCACTATAAATGCTTTACGAAAGGATGTTACTGCTAAATGTTATGGTGGAGATATTACGAGAAAGCGAAAGCTGCTTGAGAAGCAAAAAAAAGGCAAGAAGCGAATGAAAGAAGTGGGAAATGTCAGTATCCCACAAGAAGCGTTTCTTGCTGTTCTTAAAGCGGATAGAAGTTAAATAATATAAAACCAGACTCGGGTCATTGACTTGAGTCGGGTGTTATTCCAAAATTATTTTTCTATTAAATCTTTATTAGTATTATACTTTGTAACTAATGAAGGCTCTATGGATAATTTTGTATCAATAATTGTAAAAGCAGTTACATCCCACCATGCACCGTCTTCATCTCCATCATCAGTAAATTCATAAGGACCAAAATATGTAGTTTCACTATTAAATGTTATTTCCACTTCTGCTGAAGTAGGGTTCTCCGCACTATAACCCTCATAAAAGTGAGCTTTGATAAAATAAACACCGTTAGAAACTTCTGATTGGTAGAAAATTTCAGGACCATATCCATCAGTATCATCACATTCTAAACAAGCATTTGGAATTGCATACCTGTCTCCATAATAACAATGATTACTATCAGGGTCCCAGATATGTAAATCCACATCAGTATCATCTGTATCCCAGTATAGTTCAATCCGTATATCATATATTTCATCACTTTTGTAAATGTGATAAATGTCAGAAACTCCTGTATTGCCTTGTTCATTAGTAGCTCGTAAGAAAAATTCATTTTCCTGGTCAGTTATCGAAATCCACTGATTGAAATCTCCACAATAAACCTCAATTACCTGTTCATCGCCATTCAAATTAAGTGTTGCCTTATCACCATAAAAAAATGGGATATAACCTTGAAGTTTAAATTCATCTCCATTTATAATTTGGCCGTTTTCAGGAGAATCAATATTTATTATTGGAGAATTTATTGGCCATTCTAAATCAATTGAAACTGTTGTATCTTCATCAACATAGACTGTTCTGGTTTCTTCATTATATCCCATAAGATATACTCGTATTGTATAAGTCCCTTCTGAAACATAATTAATTGTATATGGTGTTGAATGATAAATATTTTGTTCATTGAAATAAATATTTGCACCAGGTGGTTCACTTTCAATTGTAATAGAATAATGCTCTTCAGAACTGCTTTGATTTCCGTATACTTTCCACACGCCACTTCTCTTTCTAAGATATGTCACATCATCAAATCCATCGGCAGGCACATAATATATAATAGTGTCCAAAGTTAATGTAAATGAAACAGTTGCAGAGTTTCCATAAAGGGTAACAAAAATATCTGAGACTTTTGCATTCATGCCGAGTCTGTCATACCAAATATTCCATTCATCGTAATAATTATCAGAATTGTGTAGAAACCCTTCATCATAAAATGACATTATAGCATTTACATTTTGTGAATTATAAGCGTTGAAAATTCCTTTTATAACATTAGTAGTATTATAATTATCTTGCTGTTCTTCAGTTTCTTCTTCAGTTGTAACTTCAAAAATACAGCCGCAAAGTATTGCAACGACAGAAAATAATATAAAAATTTTTTTCATCTTTCTTATTTATTATAAACTAACGCAAAAGTATGTTTCATTTTCTTAAATTAGATTTAATTTCTATAAAAAAGTTTAATTTAGTAAATTTAAAGTATTTAAAACTTTTAACTTTTTCCAAAAACTACTCCCGATTTTTGGCGGTGGAACATCAAAAATTTGTGAAATTGTAGCACCTATATCTGCAAATGTTTTTCGTGTTCCTAAATTGATACCTCTTTTTATGGATTTCCCGTAAACGATAATAGGTATATACTCACGAGAATGGTCAGTGCTTTTTGTTGTTGGGTCACAACCATGGTCAGCAGTAATGATTAAGATATCGTTATCTCCCATAATTTTTATTGCATTGGGAAGCCATTTATCAAATTCTTCCAGCCCTTTTGCAAAAGCAGTAAAATTATTACGGTGTCCCCATAATGTATCAAAATCAGGAATATTTGCAAAAATAAGTCCCTCGTCAATTTTCCTCATCTGTTGTAAAATCTCTTCCATTGCTTCATCATTATGATGAGTATGAATGGAATCTGTCAGCCCTTGAAAATTAAAAAGGTCTTCTATTTTTCCTACTCCAATTACATTGTAGTTCTTATTCTTTAATGTATCAAGAACGCTTTTTTTAGGTGGTGATAATGAAAAATCCTTCCTACGAGGTGTTCTGACAAAATTTCCATTTTTTGTCCCGACAAATGGTCTTGCAATTACTCTTCCGACTTTATTTTCACCAATTAAAATCTCGTTTCGAGCAATTTCACAAATTTTGTATAATTTTGGGATTGAAAAAATCTTTTCATTTGTCGCAATCTGAAATACACTATCAGCAGAAGTATAAATTATTGGATAACCTGTTTTAAGATGCGCGTCTCCTAATTCATTTATAATAATTGTTCCTGATTCAGCCTTATTACCAAGAATTCCTTTGCATCCTGTTTTTTGTATAAAATCATTAATAATCTGTTTTGGAAAGCCATCTGGATAAGTTGGGAATGGCTTTTCGGTTAAAATTCCCATAATTTCCCAATGCCCAGAAGTGCTATCTTTTCCTGCGGAAATTTCTGCTGCTTTTCCCCAATTCCCCATAGGATTTTTTTCAGAAGGAACGGCTTTTATTGTTGTTATATTTCCAAGTCCAAGTTTCTGTAAATTCGGTAGATTAAGTCCATTAACAGAATCAGCAATATTTACTAATGTGTTGCTTCCTTTATCATTATACAAATCAGCATCTGGCAGTTCTCCTATACCAACTCCATCCAGAACGATGAGTATAACTCTTTTTTTGCTTATCATAGATACTCATAGTGGATAGTAATATGAGCTTTGGAGCGTCGGCTTCTTACAAATTTCAGTAATTCCAGTTCTGCCATCAATTTTTTAAGTTGCTTCTTTAATGCATATTTAATCTCTTTAAATTCCGGGATACGGGCTTTCCTTTTGTCTATGAGTTTTATAAAGTGATATCCAAACCGAGTCTTAATAGGACCTGCAGTTTCTCCAATCGGGATTGTAAAGGCGATTTTCTCAAGTTCTTTTAATATCCTACCACGAGGAAAGTAGCCCAAGTCCCCTCCTTTTACTGAGCTTGGACAATCCGAATAATCTTTTGCTAATTTACAGAAATCATAGTTTTGGTATAATCGTCTACTTAGTTCATCAATCTTTTGAAAAGTATATGGGTCTTTACCACTAATTAAAATATGATACAGTCGTATCTCTTCAGGAATTATAAAATTATTTTTATGTCTTTGATAATACTCTCGTATTTGTGTGTTATCAATTTTTATTTTTTCAAGAAAGTGTATTCTAATAAATTGTTTTATACAGAGATTATTTCTGATATTTTCAATTAATTTTTCTGGGGTTAAAGAGAATTTGCTTATAATCTGCAAAAATTCTTCTGAAGAAAGATATTGATTTTGAATATCCAAAAAGCAATGATGAACTTCTTGCTCATC
Source organism: Candidatus Cloacimonadota bacterium (assembly GCA_014384665.1). Lineage (GTDB taxonomy): Bacteria > Cloacimonadota > Cloacimonadia > JGIOTU-2 > JGIOTU-2 > JACNFI01. The sequence goes on along the minus strand of JACNFI010000434.1, from coordinate 2,841 downwards.
AATCTGAAAATTATATTTTTGAGATTCTTCTTTTAGTAGGCAAGCGTCAATCAATTTATTGATAGCAAGTTCTTTTAATTCCCTGGTGCTCTCCTCTGCACTTCTCTCTATCATTAGTTGATAAAGTTCCGCTTTATATTCAGTATCAAAAATTTTGTAATCATTAACAATAGCAATTAGCATATTTTCTTTCCTAAAAATATGGATATTTTTTCTTCTATATCAAATAAGTTAATGTTTGAAGCAACAATTGTCAAATTTATTTCTGATTTTGAAAACCATGTGAACTGTCTTTTAGCATAATTTCTCATATGTTGTTTTATTAAATTTACTGTTGTATCCCAATCTAACTTTTTGTTTAGATAAGCAAGGAATTCTTTATAACCAAGGGTATTCATTCCAATGCTTTTTTCTGAATATCCCATTTTTATGAGTTTTTTCACTTCATTAAGAAGTCCTTCTTTTATCATTTTATCAATACGCTCGTTTATTTTTCTGTATAGTTTTTTCCTGTCATCAATAAGGTAAATTGTGAAATGTTCATATCTTTTTTGCCTTTTGAATTCTTTCCAGTATTCTGAAAGCGGTTTTCCTGTGTATTGATAAATTTCAAGTGCACGGATTATTCGTTTTGAATCGTTTGTGTGGATTTTCTCGGCTGTAATTGTATCAACTTTCTTCAATTCTTCATAATAATATGACGAGCCCTTTTCTGATATTTTTTTTCTTAAATCATTCCTGATTTTTGCTGGAATTTTTGGGGTTTTGCATAAACCATACAAAAGAGATTTTATGTAGAAACCTGTTCCGCCCACGATAAATGGGATGTGTTCCCTGTCACAGATTTCAGCAATTTTTTTATCAGCATCTTTTGCAAAATCTCCTGCTGTGTATTTCTCATCTGGATTTTTTATATCAATAAGATGATGCGGGATTTTAGCAAGAATATCCGACTTTGGTTTCGCAGTTCCGATATTCATAAATTTATAAATCTGTCGTGAATCTGCTGAGATAATTTCGCCTGAAAATTTCTTTGCTAATTTAAAAGATAAATTAGTTTTACCAACTGCTGTTGGTCCGCAGATTACAATTATTTTTGTCATATTTAATCGAGGTAAATTTGGTATAAACCCAAATCTACCCTAATAAAATTTTTGCGTTTTTTCGTGTGATTTCGTGGCTAATAAAGTTAATGCCTGAAATGCCGCATTCCTGTAAAAACCATTGTGATATTATTCTCATCGCAGGCAGTAATTACTTCCTCATCTCTAACAGAACCGCCTGGCTGAATAACTGCAGTAATACCTAACTTGGCAATTGTATCAATTGAATCTCTGAAAGGAAAAAATGCATCCGAACCCAATGCACAACCTTTTATTTCCAATCCAAATTTTTTTGCTTTTGCAATTGCAATTTCTGTGGAATCAATTCTACTTGGCTGTCCCATTCCCAAACCGATAGTCCTGTCTTTGCGACAGATGGCTATTGCATTTGATTTCAGATGATTTACGCTTTTCCACGCAAATTTCATCTTTTCCATTTCCAATTCTGTTGGTTTTCGTTTTGTAACAACCTCCCAATTTTTTGGATTATCACAATCAAAATCCTCATCCTGAACAAGAATCCCATTCAGGCAGGAACGAACATTAAAAGAGTTTTTAAGTTTTGCTAACTCTGCAAAATCATAAGTAATTAATCTGCGGTTTTTCTTTTTCTTGAGTTTGTCCAATGCATCTTCTGTAAAGTCGGGTGCAATAATAATTTCTGTAAATATCTTGTTGATTTCAAGTGCAACATCTAAATCTAAAATCTGATTGGAAACAACAACTCCGCCAAAAGGAGATATTGTATCGGTTGCAAATGCCTTTTTGTAGGCATCCACGAGATTGTCTGCTACACCTATTCCACATGGATTACAATGCTTGAAGATTGCGATAGTTGGTCTCTCTCGGAAATCAAAAATAGTTTTCAAAGCCCCGTCAATATCCTGCAAATTATTGAATGACAGTTTCTTCCCATGTAATTTTGTAAATAAATTATCTTCTGAGTAATATCTAGCTTTCTGATGTGGATTTTCACCATAACGCATTTCAGAACTCAAAGGCAAAGAAATATTAAGTTGAGACGGCAAATCCTCTTCACCAATTTTCGAGAAATAATTTGCAATATTAGAATCATATTCTGCAGTATGTTGAAACGCCTTTTTTGCGAGAATATGTCTAGTTTCAAAACTTATATCCCATTTTTCAGTTAGTTCATTTATAATCAAATCATAATCATTTTTATCAACAATTACTGCAACGCTTTTGAAATTTTTTGCAGCAGCACGAATCATAGTAGGACCACCAATATCAATATTTTCAATCGCATATTTTAGAGATACATTTGGTTGTGAGATTGTTTTGCGAAATGGATAGAGGTTTACTACCACCAAATCCACAGGAATGATATTTTGTTTTTTCAATTCTGCAAGATGTTCAGGATTGGTTTTATCTGCGAGAATTCCACCATGAATTGCTGGATGAAGAGTTTTTACTCTTCCATTCATAATTTCAGGAAAACCAGTAATTTCAGAGACCTTTTTGACCTTTATTCCATCTTCTGAAAGTTTTTTGTATGTGCCGCCAGTTGAGATGATTTCAAAATCAAGTTGCTCTAATTTTCTGGCAAATTCAACAATGCCAGTTTTGTCTGAGACGCTTATTATTGCCCTCTTTTTAATATTTTCCATTTTAACTCTCTTTATTATTCTTTTAGTAACCGCAAAGAGCAAAGTCCCTAACTCCCTCGTGCAGTTCTTCTTATATCACTATTTGTAGTGTATTAAGTTGAATGCAATAG
>JACNFI010000433.1:4209-9566 GCA_014384665.1 Candidatus Cloacimonadota bacterium | reverse complement strand
GAACTTTTAATGCAAGCAACAGCAAATACAATTGTATATGGGGGTAGTCGTTATTGCGGAAAGACCATGGCAATTGCTTGTAAGATGGCTTTAGATATAGTAGAGTGGTATTCAGAAGCACAAGTTAGACGAAATAAATATGATATAAGGGGATTTAGAACTTGTAGAAAAGAAGGTGTTTTATATTATTATAAAATGTTAATAGATTATCCGCATTATAGGGGTGTTTGTGTAAGAAGAACAGAACCAGAATTAATGGCAAATACAAAAGTAGAATGTGATAAAATATATCCGCAATTTGGTGGTAAATGGGATGTGCAAGGCAGAAAATATAAATTTCCCAGTGGTGCGGAGATATTTTTAAGACCTTGCCATAAAGAAGAACATTTAGGATATTTTCAAGGACCAAATTTTCATAGATTATGGATAGGAGAATTAACACAATTTCCTGAAAATTGGGTAGATAAAATAGAATTTTGCTGTCGTTCTCCTAAAAATGATGTTATAGAAGCGAGACATGTATATGATACAAATCCTGGTGGGATTGGACATAATTATGTTAAAAGAAAGTATATAGACAAATGTCGTCCTGTTAAAGATGGTGCGCCTATTTATATTAAAAAATTTGATATTTATTACCAAAAAATGAAACCCAACAAAATATATAAGACAAGAACAGGAGAGACATATTTATTTATACCTGCTTTGATTTTTGAAAATTCTCATGTTGAGGACTCATATATTCAAAAATTATTAAATAAGAATGAAATTTTAAAGCAGATGTGGTTATACGGGAATTGGGATGCCTTTCTTGGACAATTCTTCGATATGTGGGACCAAGAGATGCATGTGATTTCGGAAAAGGAATTTTTTAATGCTACTGATAATGTGGATTTAATTATAAAGAAACGGGATTTTGATTGGTCAGATTACAGATTATATCGTAGTTTTGATTATGGATATAAAGCACCCTGGGCATGTGGTGCTTACGCAGTTCATAACAGAACGAATGATATAGTTAAATTTGCAGAGATTGTAAAAACAAACTTAACGGCTTTAGAACAAGCACGGTTGACAAAGAAATTTTTTTTAGAACATTATGGTTTACGCAATGATGATTTTGAAATGAATTTAGCAGACCCAAAAAGTTTTTGGAAAAGGGCAGATACGGGAGATGAATTTATAATGCCTGTTAAGTTTTATAGAGATGAAGGAATAATTTTAATGGGTTGGGATTCTTCACCTGGTTCTCGTGTTCAAGGAGCAATGATAACGGCAGAAGCATTAAGAATAAGAGAAGATGGAACTCCAAGATTAACATTTCTATCAAATTGTGAGTATAATATTGAAACTATTCCTAATCTTCCAAGTGATAAAAATCACTTAGATGATGTAGATACAAAAGCAGAAGACCATGCGTTTGATGAGCTCAAAGGCTTTCTAATGATGATAATTGGTCAAGTAACTCAAAAAACAAAAAAGAAGAAGGGATGGAGAGACAAAGTTTTTGGAGATAGAATAGATGGAATCCAAAGTATATCTTGGAAGGTAGCTTAATGGATACATTAGTAGAAAAGATAATAAAATTAAAAAGAAATAGCATATCGGGCAGGTCAACTGCAAGAGAACAGTCTAAAAAATGTGCTAAATATCTTATTCATCAACATTTTACTGATAGTGAGATTGCTAATGCGGAAAAATATTCTAAACCACTTGTAATGTATGATATTATACTTGCAAAAATATTAGTTTTGGCTGGGAATGAACAATTAAATCGCAGAATTAGTAAAATTATTCCAATGTATGATGCTGATTTTAAATTAATACAACTTTTACAAGATAATTGGCAATCCATAGTTGATACAACAAATTTAGAAAGAAAATTAGTAAAGTCAATGGTAGATGGACTTGCATACCCAACAGGCGGATGGAATAGAAGATTAATAAAGATGAATGATTATAATTATTTAGAACCAAGATATAGAAATATAGATACATTCTTTGTCCATCCCGACCCAGAATTTAGAAAATTTGATTTATTAGATGCAAGATATGTTGTAATTGAAGATTGGTTTACAAAAGATGGAATTGAAAGTGAATTTGGAATAAGCCCGTTAGAGAATGAGAAAAAATTACAATGGTGGACTGGGATACAAGCTAACATGCTGGATTTAGAAGATAGAGCAGCAACGGATAGTGAATATAAACGAGGGAATAAATATCAAGTTTTACAATTAGAGGAACGAAGAGAAATATCAGTTAACTTAATTAGAATAAGAAATGAATATTTAAAAATAACAAATAAAGAAGCCAATAAATTAAAGAAAAAAGGAATAGAATTTGATTTTCTGCGTAAAATAAAAGATGAAAGGATATTTATGTCAACGGTAGTTCCTGCTTTGGATATATCACTTCAAGAGAAAGAATTTATATTTCCTACGAAACGATTTTCAGTATTTCCTTATTTTTCATTTGATTTTAATATGCCAAAAGCCGAACAAACATCTTTAATATATGCTTTATTGGATGTTCAAGATACAATAAATAAAGGAATGAGTCATCATATAGATATGGTAACACAAATGTTAGGCAGTCCCTGGTTTGTAGGTATAGGAGATAAAGAAGCAGCAGAACAACTAAAAAAGGTTGGTAATTTACCAAGTCCTGTCATAGAAGTATTATCAATGAAGAACAAACCAGAAAAGCATAGAGTTCAAGAAGTTCCACAAGGCGAAATACAGAATGTGGGAGTAGCTAAAGAATTTATTAAAGATATTTCTGGAATTACAGATGCAATGGAGGGAAGAACTGAAAGAAGCGGAGAAAGTGGAATATTATTTGAACGAAAATTAGGGCAAGGATTAACTCAAACTAATCCATATTTTGACGCATTGGCACAAACAAGAGAATTAATTACACAGGATTTTTTAGAATTAGTCCCATATATGTATTTTGAAGATGATAGGATATTACCTATTGCATCAAAAGATAAAAATGCACTTAAATATGATATTGTAAATGTAAATTATTCAGGAAATATAGAGAAAGATATTAGAAATATATCAGCAAGAGCAATGATAGATGAGACAGAGAATACACCGAATAGATTAGCGAGAACATTCCAAGAAAGTGTGGCTTTAATAAATGTAATGATAAGCGGTGGGGCAAGATATGACCAAATACCCTGGGATTTAATTATTAAGCATTCTCCATTTAGAGACAAAGAGGAATGGATACAATTTATAAAATCACAGCAGGCAATTAGTAGAGAAGAAATGATACAAAAGCAAGCAGGTGAAGAAATGTCTCAAATTGTTGGAACAGCACAAGCAAGTAAGGCAATGGAAAGTAAACCAGAAATGGCAAAAAAATAAATGAATAAAATATAAAATAAAAATAACGCAATAAAAACATAGGGAAATAGCTTTTCTCCGTGCAGGTCAGTTGGGACCAACTTCTCAACTGACCTTTTTTATTGCAAAAACGAACCCCGATTTATCGGGGATACTCGGGAGGATAAAATGTCACAAGAAGAAACAAAGGAAACAGAAGAAAAAGAAGAAAAAATATTAGTTGATGTTGAGGATACTTCAACTTCAGAAAAATCCGATACCGAAGAGGAGACATCGGAAGAAGAAACAGAAGAAAGCCAGGAGGAGACATCGGAAGAAATTCCACAGATGTTTCAAGGAAAAACTCCCGCAGAATTAGTAAAAATTATTCAGGATAAAGAAAGATTTGTAGGCGAACAATCCAGAGAAATTGGGGACTTGCGAGCTAAAATAACTCCTGAAAAATCGCAAACTTCAAAAGGGATAAAAGAGAATATAACTAATTTAAAAGGGAAACTCAATAATATTGATAATAGAATATCAAAATTAGATCCCGATTTGGATGAAGAATATTCAACTTTATCTATTAGGAAAAAAGAACTCACAAATGAGTTAGAAAACACACAACAGAGTTATCAAGATGTTTTTATGCGTGAGATTGTTCGTGAAGAAACTGCTGGAGAATCTAATGTTCAACTTGCCAAAGATATGCGAAAAGATTATGAGAATAATTATAAGCTTGGGTTTAATGATGAAGAATGGAAAGCTATAACGGGAACTGTAAATAACATTTCTTTTGATGTTAAACACACAAAAGCCGATTACGAATCTGCGTTAATACACACTTTAGGTATTGACAAATATCGTAAAATAATGATTGGGCAAGCAGAAGCAGATACAAGAGAAAAAATAGCAAAAGCAAAAGAAAAAGAAATACCGATAATAGAGGGTGGAAAATCTGTTGCTTCAGGCACTATGGATTTACTTTCACTATCTACAAAACAATTAAATGATGTAATTGCAAAAAATCCTAAAATATTAGATAATCTTACAAAAGAGCAACTTGATAAACTCTATACTAAAAACAAATAGAGGTTTATAATGGAAACATCACAAGACTGGATTGCAAACATAGCAATCTTAAATGCGAAATTAAGAACAGCAAGTTGGTATAATACCATTTGGGCAAAATGGAGTGATAATGTAGATATATCTACTGATGATAATGGGAATAAACAATATCGTCCTTCTGGAAATCCAATTGAAATTCTTAATTCTTTTATTCAACAAGGTAGAGATAATATGCTTATTCCTTTTATAAAAGATTTGGCTGGTGATATTGTTCTTGGTGATGCCGTTCTTAAAGGAACTGGTGAGAATCAAGATTTGCGATATCTACGAGTTTATGTAAATCAAAAAAGAAAAGCAGTTATGAAAAGAAGTGGGAAAATGTCAGAACAGAGACAGAAATTGTATAAGTTATATGAAGAGGCAATGCCTGGATTAATTAAATATTTCTCAAAATGGGAAAATCAGGCTATATTTCAAACTTTTTATGAAGGTATATCACCTAATCTATCTAGAGGAACAGATGATGAAGGACTTGGATTAGCACGAAGATACCATCCTAATTGGTATATCAACGCTGGAGGAGTTTTAACTGCGATAGGAACTGAAAAGACACTTAAAACTAATGATGCGTTAGATACTGCACTTGGAATGCGAGAAGCTGATAATGCTGCTTGTGATACAGGAATGACAGCGGCAATTCTTTGGGATTTAAGAGTCAAATGTATGAATCTTATGATTCCTCAATTAGTAAGTAAAAATGGAACGAAATATTGGGCTTTATTAGTTCATCCGATGCAATACTCTGCCTTAATGCAAGAAACTAATTTCAGAGCTGCTCAACGAACAGCATTTACAGGAAAAGCATTGGATTCTCCTGAATTATCAGGTGCACTTGCTTATTACAGTGGATTTGTTATTTATGAAGATATTGTTGGAATTAGAGAATGGGATGAA
>JACNFI010000433.1:2124-3303 GCA_014384665.1 Candidatus Cloacimonadota bacterium | reverse complement strand
ATAGATACATTGGCAAAAATACAGCCAAAATCAAGATTCATATCACAGAAAGAATATCATTCTATTTATCCTGATAAAATACCCAGAAGATTGAATTTTGTTTTTAGAAAATATACAACTCGTTGTAATGTAGATAAGAAAATAGCATTTTTCTTAATTAAAAAATATCCTTCTATTAAAATTGTAAATGACAAATTGGAAATATTAAATGTTAGTGATAATTTAGATGAATTATCATTATTGGAATTAAGAAAATTATCCGCTCAATATCCATTTAATTCTCTTGGAATGGGTAAAGAAGATATGAAATTTAATATACGGAAATGTAAAAAAAACAAAATTAATCCAATAAAAAAAGAGAAAAAAGAACAGCAAAATGAAGGTTTATTAATTATTAATACATTGCCTTATAATGAGTTATTTAAAAAAGCCAGAAGTCTTGGTTATAAAGGCAAATGGGCAAAAACAGAGATTTTAGAAAAATATATTGAGGAACATAAATGATATATTCGGCATTGATAGAAGATATTATAAAAAGAGTAGATGCGGCTTATGTTGAAACACATATAGATAGAACTAAAGAATTATTTTTATCTGTTGTTGCTATTCTGATTGGCAAGAAGGAATATACTGTAAATGATATTCCAGAACTTATATCAGAAGAAGAAGTTACACTTGCTGATACAGGTAAATTTAAAGTATTAGGAGCGACTAATGATTTTACTGGTAATCCTAATGTTATTGATATTACAGAAATTTATAATGATCCAGATGCAGGAGATTCTGGATTTATATATACACCAAAAGAAATAGATGCAATTGGAAGTATTCACTACAATGAGGAATTGGAACCAGCATCAAAGGAGATATATTATTATAGAGTTGGGGAGTATTTAAAATTTTATAAAAAAACAACCGCGAATGGGAAAAAGCCAACTATTATTTATGCAGAATCTCCTGCACAGTGGGAAGATACTGATGAAATGGTTGGTAAGTATAGTATGACATTCATACAAAAATGTGCTGATTTAACAGCACTAAAATTAAAGTCTGAAATAGACGAACAAGGAGTTTAAAATGTTATTTTCACTTTTAGAAGCACAGGTAAAAGATAGTATTCAAAACGCTTCACCTAAAAGTATTTTAAGAGCATCCAAAAGAGTATTAAGACAAATCAAT
>JACNFI010000433.1:0-1762 GCA_014384665.1 Candidatus Cloacimonadota bacterium | reverse complement strand
GTTTAGATTTTCCAGAATTAATTTTACCAGATTCTTTTATTAAACTTATCAAAAATGGTGTGATGGTAAATAATGAAGTATGGGATGCAAGAACAAGAGATTATATTTTTAGAAATCCAACTGAAGAAGCTTATCATATTGGTGCAAGAGATAAAATTTTATTTGCAGCAACTACTCTTTTGTCAAATGTTGATATAGCTATTCAAGGATATTTTACTATTACCTTGCCAGTTTCTGCTGATATTTCAACGGATATTGCTATTCCTGATACTTGGGAAGAAGCCTTTACCGCTGGTGTTATTGCTTATTTAACATTAGATAAATCTTATAGAGATGAAGAAATACATAAGGTTAATCAAAGTATATTTGATAGAATGCTGGTTGCAATAAGAACTCAAGAAAAGGAGAGATTTACTGCTTCTTCTGTAGATCAGGAATATAATTATAGCAATCCAGAGGGTAAATAAGTTTATCAATTAAAAAAAACAAATGAGAAAAGAAAAGCCATTGTATATACCTCATCTTACAGATGGTGTAAATAATGTATCAAGAGCTGATTTAATCGGCGATACAGAATTACATCAATGTGTTAACTATGAATCTGTTGAGAAGGGAATTCTGACACGGAGAAAGGACTTGGAAGTTTATGATGAATATTTGAATCAAGCTATTAGTGGTGCTTTTTATGAAGTATATTACCCCATTTCAAAACCTTATTACCCTATGACAAAACCTTCTGATATGACAGGTAATTTTATTTTATTTCTATTTGGCAACGAATATAGAGATCCACCAGTTTATAAAGTAAAAGCATTTTATAAAATAAGTGATACAGAATGGACAGTTAATGAATTAAGTGGATTATATTCTTCTGGAGTGTCTTATTCTTCAAGTTCTAATGTAAGATTTGATATTGGTAAAGAGATGATTATTATTACAGATTATGATAATAATAATATAGCACATTTTGTTACAGTAGATGAAGACGGAAATTTTATTTCTGGAGTTTTAGGAATGTCAGCACCATCAAATAGACCCACAATTACACAATTAACAGATTGGTTGTCTTCGGATTGGGAATTAAATTCACAAAATGATAGATTATGTGAACCTGGATTGATACAATGTTTATATTGTGCAGTTACAAAAGATGGTGATAAAAGTAATCCTTCTGGATTTTCAGAAACACTTGATATGCAGTGGTTTAAACTTGATACTGATGGTTCTGATGAGATGTGGGTTAATCAGATTAGTATTAAAAATTTATCTATTCCTGATGTAAATAATTTCATTAAAGAAAAATTAAAATATTTTGATGTATATTTTAGGGCTTTTAGATATTCTGAAGGTTTGGTAAATAAACCATTTGAATTTAGTCAACGATTTGAAATAATAGATAAAGAGAATATATCTGGAGAAACAGGAAATAATTATACACTTACTGTAGAATCAGACCCTTCTACACAACCAAGTTACGAAAACGATATTGCACCAATAGCAAAATGTGCGAAACAGGTTGGTGGAGTAATAATGCTTGGATGTGTAAAAGAAAAAATGAAATTTCCTTTTAATTTTGATAAATTTTGTAGAATAGATGTTAATAATACAAATAGTAGAACTTTTATAGATGGTATTATACGAATCAGATTAGATGAAAGCGAAATAACGGATTTAGATTTAGATTATTTATACGACAATTTAAATAAAATAAGAATATATGATAATGATTTAACAACACCTTTAATGGTAGATAGTTTAGAAA
>JACNFI010000432.1 GCA_014384665.1 Candidatus Cloacimonadota bacterium | reverse complement strand
GTCCCTCAAAATCTCTATAGATTTTCATTGCTGTTTTGACTCCATCTCCAACGCAGATACCAGTTTGTCTATAAATTTCATTTTTTACATCGCCAACAAAATAAAGGAGTTTTTTCCTTTCTAATTCCTTTACATTTTTCTTTATATCTTCGGATAAGAAATCAAGTTGTGGCTCTCTGCCAATTGCGAATATTACATAATCGGCATAAAACTTTGAAATTCGTTTTGGGGTTTTGCATTCAAGAAGTAATCTTTCATCAGAACTATTGATAATTTTTAAAATCTCTGTCTCATTATAATAAGAAATTTTAGACGATTTCCTTGCCCTTTGCCATAAGAGAGGAAGACATTTTGCAGTTTTTCCCCTATTGAGAATACAAACCGTATTATTTTTCCCAAGATTTAGAGCATAATCAAATGCAGCGTCCCCTGCACCAATGATGATAATTTTCTTGTCTTTAATTCCAAACAATGGATAAATTTCATAGAATATTTTATTTTTTACATCATCAGAAATAGAAAGGTTTGGTATTTTTTTTGGCTTTGTGCCTGATGCGATTACAATTTTTCTGGATGTTATCATTCTAGTATTTGTCTTTGTGCGAAACAAATTGTCGTCAAGTCTCAATTTTAATACATTTTCATAACTGACTTTAACGGCAGCAGTTACTAAATGTTTTTTAAGAAGTTCTATAAGTTGTAATCCGCTTATTCCATCTGGAAATCCAGGATAATTTTCCACAAAATTTGCATTTTTTAAGAGTCCACCAATTGCATTTTTTTCTAAAATAATTGGATTCATTCCATAGCGTTTAATTTGGATTGCTGTAGCAATTCCAGCAGGACCTGAACCGATAATGACAACATCTTCAACTTTCATTTTCTCAATACTGATTTTATTATTTCGTTTGAAAGAACTGGTATAGCAAATCCGTGAGCAAGATTCATAAGAGAGGATAAATGAAAATTTTCATTGTATGTTGCTGTGCAATCAATAGTGAAAAAAACCTCAAATCCTCGTATGAATGCGGAACGGGTTGTGGTTTCACAGCAGAGATGGGTCATCACTCCACAAATCACAATCTGACTTATCTCTTTCTCTCTCAGAATTTTCTCTAATGAAGTTTCATAAAACGCATCATACTGGCTTTTTTTAAGAACAATTCCTTTTGAAATATCAAATTCAGCACTAATCTGGCTCAAAGGGTTTTCTTCTGTTATCAAATCATTCCACCATTTTGACATAAGATTGGCATTTTGTTTGGTATTGAGATGTCTTGTAAAAATTACTGGAAAATTATATTTTGAATAAGCATCTATCAGTTTTTTTATTCTTGGGATTATTGTTCTGATACTTGGAACATAGGCGTGAGAGAGCTCTTTTATGAAATAGTCCTGCATATCCACAACTAATAAAGTAGACCGAGCAGGTATAAATCTGAATTTCTGCTCAGAAATATATTTTCTTACTTTCTCAAGCATTTGTTTTGACTTCTGCTCAATTGTTTCTGATGTGAAATATTGCTCTTTCATTTAGATTATTTTTTTTCGGATAATGTCTCGCGTGTTTGTGGAGTCCCGACTTGTCGGGATTTGGGGAAATATAGGATTTCCCTTTTATCCGCTGTTAGACGATGAATCCTGAACATCTTACTGATATTAGTCCTCAATTTAATGTTTTGTTTACCCTCTTCCGAATATCAGTACACATATGACAAATATTGTAATATCCTTCTTTGTCAGGTTCCACACCTCTTGTCTTTGCCCAATTTAGTAATCCTTCCATACCATTCTCAATGATTGCTTTCATTTCTGGTATCTTAAACGGATCGTAACTCTCTATAATCTCGATAATTTCTCTTTCGAAAGAGTTCCCAATATAAAAATCATTGCAAACAGCTATTTTCCCATCGGGCTCGACACATATACCTTTTACAGAATCAAGCGGGTCTGTATATGGCATATCACCGCATCTACCTTGAGGGATTTTTCCCTTTGGTGGTAAGAATTCTTTCAAATTTATAAGAGCCAATCCATCTGGTTCTACTAGATCCGCTTCAGATTTCTTTATAGATAAGTCTTTAAACTCTTTCAAAATAGATTTGGTCTCTTGATTATATTGGTTATTATCATCTTCAGAAACTACCCAACAAGGGTTCAATATTATATTCTCAATACCTTCCTGTAAACATAACTCAATTGTCTTTCTAACAATATCAAGAGGAATTTGTTCCTGATGAAAAGCATCAACAGAAACATAAATATTATTTACTCCAGATCTTGCTAAATTTTTGGCTATTTTTTCAATTCTTTTGGCATCCTTCGACCAATAAGCATTTGTAATTACTTCTCTATAAGGAATTCCTACATTCATAGCTTCTTCATGAATAGCACATACAATTTCAGGAAATAATAAAGGCTCTCCACCAAAAGTCATAATTGATTTAGGAGCATACTTCTCGCCAACTTTTCTAACAATTTTTACAGCGAGTGATTTATTAATATGTTTGGGAAATGTTTCTTTACCCAAGATAGAATAACAGTGTTTACATCTTGCGTTGCATAGGTATGTAACTGCAAATTCTATTCGGTTCATAGTTAAATATCTACTCATACAATTTCTCCTCTTGCGTTTTTTCCAATTAAGTTTAGAATTTTTCGTCTAACGGCTTGTGTTTGCGAAGTCCCGACTTGTCGGGATTTGGGCGAAGCGAAGCGTAGTCTTTTACACCGTGTTAGGCGCATTTTTGGCAGCATGTTCTTCTTCCTTACTGTTTGTTGTTTGAATTCCCAGCCGTTGTTCGGCTGCGCGCAAAATAGCCTCCAGCATTTCGGCATAAGACATCGCCGCTATCTTTGCCATCTTCGACAGATGCCCGTCCCAGCACCAACCCGGATTCGGGTTCACCTCTAAAAGTTTAGGGTTACCTTTTGCATCCAGCCTCCAGTCAAAACGGGCATAATCCTGACACCCAAGCCTCTGAAATAATTTTAAGGATTGCTCCACAATGGATTTCTCTGTCTCCTCCGGAATGGTAGCCTGAATAGATTTGAGGTTCCAATAAGGTGAGTTAGGAAACCACTTGGACTCATAGCCACAAATCCGGGGCAATCCTTCTGGAAGTACCGAGTAATCCTGCTCAATAATGGGAAACACTGTGTAGGATCCAGGAGAGTTACCTACAATGCCCACACTGAGGTCTTTACCTGTGAGAAATTCTTCTACAAGCATAGGCTTATTGTACCCAAATTTATTCCGTATGTCGGAGATAGCATTTAACAACTCCTCAAGATTGTTTACTACGTTTTTTTGGGTAATTGCAAAACTTGAATCCCCCAAATTGGGCTTGACAATTACGGGGAAAGTAACGGGAAGTTTAAAGCTTACATCTTGAGCCTCTATAAAAAAGGCGTCTGGAACAGCAATTTCTAATTCCTTTGCAACCCCACGCACCAGCGACTTATCATAACAAAAAGCAAGGGTTTGAGGTCCTGAACCTGTATATGGAATACCAAGCATTTCCAGTAAGGCGGGTATATGAAGCTCTTTTTGTGCATCGTTGTCATAACCCTCATCGCATAGGTTAAAAACAAGGTCTACTTTAGTTTTCAGTTTTGCTATGTCATTAAACAAAGTATCGTGATTATCAAGATAAGTAAACTGACAACCTTTCAGTTTTCTCAATGCGCTTTTCAGTTGGTCAATTGTATAGAGGTCGTCGTCATCAAAAATGCGTAATGGCTTCAAGATATCGGGTTTCTTTGGGTCACCTAATATCACAACTACATTCCTTAGTTCTTCCTTTTTCCTCTTAAGGGGTGTCCATTCTTTCCTAACAATGGCTTTCATGATGATTCGCCTTTCCATCATCCCCAAGTCCTGGTTCCGCTGGGAATCCGAGTATACTTCTCCATGAAAGGTAATATCGCTGAAGCCTGCTGTTTTCAAGAATTCCTCCAGGCCATCTTTGGTGTAGAGCCTCTCTCCATAAAATTGATCTACAATAACACCTTTCTTAACATGGCTAACTACTTCTCGTGAGATTAGACGTTGTTTGTCCAATGAAAGGGAGCGCTCCCGACAGACAAAATGCTTTTTGTCTATCCATTCCCAGGATCTGGGCTGAAAGTGTTCCCTTAAATATTCACCATCAGCAACATCGATGAGAAGTCTGCCCCAAGGTTTCAGAACTCGAAATACCTCCCTGAGCACTCTTAAATCATCCTGGATTGTTTCAAAATAACCAAAACTGTTTCCCAAGATCATCACCACATCAAAAGCATCAGGTGGATAAGGGAGTTTTCGGGCATCACTCTCTCTAAATCTAACGTTCAGTGCTTCCTTTTTTGCTTGTGATTTTGCCTTTTGAATAAGATAGTGGGAGCGATCCAGCCCCTCAACGTTTTGAAATTCCCGCCTTGCCAGTTCAAGGGAATGCCGCCCCTGCCCACAACACAAATCCAGAATTTTATCTTCTGGTGATGTTCTGAGAATTTTTGAAAAGAAGTCAACTTCTGACCTTGTAATAGATTGGTCGTCCACTACATCGGCATCTGTTTTCAAGTAAATTGGATTGAATATGCTTCTCCACCAATCCGGACGAATGTGTTCTTCAAGATTCATTACAGGTCCCAATACCTTTTTTCGATGTCCATGTTTTTCATTCATTTTTTTTCCCTCTCTTTTGCCAAAATTTCGCCTAACGTTTCGCGGATAAAAGAAGTCCGCCATAGGCGAATTTGCGGAAATCTTTGATTTCCCTTTTATCCGCTGTTAGCAGACCCGAACGAAGTGAGGGCAAGATAACGAAGTTACCGCAGAGTTCGGGGGCAAAATCTATCTTTATCATTATATAACTTTCTCTAATCGTTACCATATTGTTTTAATGAGCACAACAAATGCAAGAATCACAATAAGTAGCGAAAGTCCAACTTCTAACCAAGTGGGCTTTGTCTTTAGGGATATTAAACTACCTATCCGTGTTCCACTTACAGACCCTACTATTACCCATAAAGCAGGAAGAAATATTATGTTGTCACGAGAACAAAAGACAATAGCCCCGGCAACTGCTGTAAAAATAGTTGCGACTAAGGATGTCGCTATTGCTTTTCGTATATTGAGTTTCATCATCCTTAAAAAAGGAGAAAATAAACTACCTCCGCTACCTCCTCGCATAATTGTTAGGAAATTAAGAAAGAATGTCCCGCCGATAATAGTTTTGGTGCTTGGATTGATTTTTTGAGCGATTTCTGGGAAGATTCTGTCAAAATAAATTCCCAATACCGTTATGATAGAAACAATAACAAAGATAATCGCTAATACTAAGGTTGATATAAGCCCTGTTAAAAATGCACCTGTTACTGTGCCTAATATGCCACCAATTATTACATATTGAGCAATTTTCAAATCTATGTTCTTTCTGTGGCTTATAGCACCTATAAAAGAAGAGAACGGTATAACTAATAGATTTATTCCAAAAGCACTTAGCAAAGGCAATCCAGCAGCATAAAGCAAAGGTGTCCTTATAGAGCCACCACCTATTCCAAACATACCACTCATAAATCCAGCAAAAAGACCAATCAGGAGGTATATTATCATTTGTGTTATCGGTTCCATTTAATTTCTCTCCATATCTTTTGCCCCCGAATTTCTGCTAACATCTGCCTAAATGAACCATTTCATTTAATCCTTGTAAATTTAATTACATAGACAAACCTTAATTGCGTTTATTTTCCAATTAGATTTAACTGTCTTTATAACTTTGGATCTTTAGCAATTCTTTTCAATCTCCTCTTTCGCCACTGTATCACATTCCTCATTCTCGGGATGTCCATTATGACCTTTTACCCAATTCCAATTTACAATATGACGATTACTTAATTCATCCAATTGTATCCATAATTTTTGATTTTTAACAGGCTTTTTCTGGGTATTCTTCCAATCCTTTTTCTTCCAATTCTCAATCCATTCAGTCATTCCTTTAACTACATATCTTGAGTCAGAAAAAATATCAATTTCGCATTTTTCTTTTATTTGCTTAAATGCCTTGATAACAGCAGTTAATTCCATAATATTATTAGTTGTTTCAGGGAAATAACCAGAAATAACCTTTTTATGTTCTTTATATTTCAAAATTGCAGCCCATCCTCCAGGACCTGGATTACCTTTGCAGGAGCCATCGGAAAATATCTGAACTTTTTTTAACATTTTTTTCATAGTTACTTCATCCTTCATTCCAAAGATAGATTCTTCAGAAAAAATTTCTTTACAATTTATTTCTAAAATCCTTTATTTGTGTCAAGTTCTTAATGATATTTATTTAGCCCCAGAGAACACAGAGTGATTTAATTATTTAATTAATGATATTATAAGCTACACCCTTATTCTTTTGGAAAGAGATTCAGTAGATGATATTGTTGATATATAAATATTTATAGTTTTTTTTGTAAAATTAATCATTTTATGTTAAAATATAAGTCTAAACAGCTTTAGAAGGAGATAACTCTATGAAAATACTGAAAATATCATTTGTTGTTTTAATTGTATCCTATCTAATGGGCTGTAAAGTTTTTTATTTGAAAAACAATTTAAGTGACTTTAAGAAAGGTAATTCTTTACAATATCAAGCCTCAATTAGCTCTGATTTTGATGATGGAAATAAATTAGCTTTGCATATGTACTATGCTTTTCCAAAAGCATCTTCTTATAGCGGACATGAATTTATGTTTAATGCAAATAATTATGGAAAATATTGGACTTTTAATCCATATATTAAAAATCCTGTTATGTTACTACCTATGTTTTCACAAGGAGTGGGTGGTAGTATATCGTTACCAAAACTAGATGAATATCAATTTATTTTCTTTGTAGATGGAGAGAAAGAAGAATTTGAAATTAGTGTTAAAGATAATGTTGTAAAAGTTACACCAGTCAAATCAAAACATATTATTTTTGATCCGGCTATTGTTAATCTTCTTCCAGAAAATACAATTACAATTTCATATTCTAATGAATTGTCTGACCCACTATTAAATATTGACTTACATAGGAATTTAGTTGAGTTAGGATGTATTCCCAAAAAGTTACCTTCAGGAAATTATTATAAATTTGAACTAATAGGTTATTATAAACTTGATGAGTATGCTCATTTAGATAGAAATAAACTGAGATTATTTTATTTTTTTGAAGTCAACAAAAATTATGCGAGGGTTGATAGTTTATTAAGATCATATTATAAAATTTTTAGTGATAAAAAGATTAAATACAGATATGATTATAATTTTAATAAGAATGAAAAAATCGAAGATGAAAAAAATCTTGGTTTGAAAATCGTTAATCTGCAAGAGCCTGGCTTTCCAAAAGAATTACAATTTCAGGAATTTTATACAAAAGAAATTACAGGTATATCCTTTAATTTGGACAAACCTCAGAAAGTAAAAATAGGTATCTTTGATGTGAAAGGTAACAATATCAAAAACATTGAAATGGTGTGTAGTTCATCCGGTAGCTTTACTTATTCTTGGGATGGCATATTGGATGATGGTAAGAAAGCTCCGAAAGGTGTTTATTTTTACAAATTAGAGATAGATAATATTCAAAAAAAAATAAAAAAATTATTATTACTGGAATGATACTATCGGATAAAAATGATTCATAATGGATTAATAATGAACAAATCAAAAGCAAAAATAAGAATTGAAGAATTAAACGAATTAATAAACTATCACAATTATTTATACTATGTAAAAAATCAACCCGAGATTAGTGACTATGAATTTGACCAATTGATGCGGGAACTTCAGGAGTTAGAAAAAACCCGTCCTGAATATGCTTTACCTGACTCCCCTACCCAACGAGTCGGTTCTGATTTAACTAATAAATTTTTATCCATTCCACACCTTGTGCCAATGCAGAGCTTGAGTAATGCATATTCTTTTAAAGAATTAGATGATTTCTTACAAAGAGTTCATAAAGGTCTTGGAACATCAGCACTAAAATATGTTGTAGAACAAAAAATCGATGGAGTTAGTATCAATTTGCTTTATGAGAATGGAGTTTTAAAACAAGCACTTACGAGAGGTGATGGGACAGTTGGTGATGATATTACTCAAAACGCTAAAACTATTAGAGACATACCACTCAGCATAAAATACAAAAAACGAATTGAAGTTCGTGGTGAAATATACCTTTCACGAAATGAGTTTACCAAACTGAACGAGCAAAGACAAAAGGCAGGAAACGAACCTTTTGCAAACCCACGAAATGCTGCTGCTGGCTCTATTAAATTAAAATATTCAAAAGATACTGCAGAGCGACATCTAAATGCTCTATTGTATGGTATTGGATTTACTGAAGAAAATGAATTTTCATCACATTATGAAATCTTACAATTTTTGAAAAATAAAGGGTTCAAAACAAATCTAAATATAAAAAAATGCAAATCTTTAGAAGAGATAAAATCATTTTGTAATGAATGGGAGCCAAAGCGTTTTGACCTTCCTTTTGATATTGATGGAATGGTAATAAAAGTTGACTTACTTGATTTTCAGAAAAGATTAGGAAGCACTGCAAAAAGCCCAAGATGGGCAATTGCATATAAATTCAAAGCAGAAGAAGCAATCACAAAATTAAATAAGATAGAATTTCAAGTTGGACGAACTGGTGCAATTACTCCTGTGGCAAGATTGACACCTATAAGAGTAGCTGGCTCAATTGTATCTAATGCCACTCTACATAACGAAGATGAAATCAAGCGTTTACAACTCAAAATCGGAGATTATGTCAAACTTGTGAAATCTGGTGATATAATTCCTAAAATTATTGAGGTTTTGCCAGAAAAAAGAGATGGCTCAGAAAAGGATTTTGAAATGATAAAGAAATGTCCAGTTTGCCACACAAAACTTGTAAGAAAAGAAGATGAAGCAATCTGGCGTTGTCCAAATATATCCTGTCCAGCTCAAATCAAACGGACTTTAGAACATTTTGCTTCCAGAGATGCAATGGATATTGAAGGTCTTGGCACATCAGTTATCGCATTTTTGGTGGATAAAAACTTCATAAAAGATTTTGCTGATTTATACAAATTTGACTATGTCATTCTGAAATCTTATGAAGGATTTGAAGAAAAATCAGTTCAAAATTTAAGAAATGCAATTGAAGAAAGCAAATCAATCCCCTTTTCCAAAGTGCTGTATGCTATAGGCATTCGTTATGTCGGGGTCAAAACTGCAAGAATTCTGGCAGAATATTTTACCTCAATAAAGAATTTAAGAAAAGCCACTGTTGAAGAATTAACCGATGTTCCAGAAATTGGCGAAAAAATTGCTCAGAGTATTGTTGAGTATTTCAATAATGAAAAAAACGCTAAACTAATTGATGAACTTCAGGCTTTAGGTTTGCAGTTTCAGATTAAGAGAGAGGAGAAGAAAGAAAAAAAACTGGACGGCTTAAAATTCGTTATTACTGGCACATTACCAAACTATTCGCGTAATGAACTGAAAGAACTAATCATATTAAATGGTGGGGAAATACTTTCTGCTATTAGCAAGAATGTGAATTATCTTGTTTTGGGTGAAAACCCCGGCTCAAAACTTGAAAAAGCAAAAAAAATTGGAACTATTAAAATTATATCAGAAGCAGAAGTTTTGGAAATGATGAAAAGTTAAGACCTCACCCTGACCCTCTCCTATGAGGATCACCATTATGCACAAGTATGGAATTTGCAATAGAAGCCCACAAATTCATTTGTGGGTATTAAAAAGAAAATTGGAAAACATCAACCGTTTCAACGGTTT
>JACNFI010000431.1 GCA_014384665.1 Candidatus Cloacimonadota bacterium | reverse complement strand
GGTTAAGATTTATCTACCATAAACTTATGTGTCAGAAAAAAAGGAAATTCCTATACAACTGAAATATCTTTACAAATTGTAAGGATATTGGGAAGAATAAAAATATGAAAACAATAATTCGGAAACTGATCAATAAAATTGGTTATAATATCCAGAGAATACCCAAAGATGAAATTGACCTGTATTACAAATTATACGGGAAGGAAAGCGTTAAGAACCGAAGATTTTACAATATAGGTGCAGGAAGTTTCAAACATTCAGCCTGGACAAATGTTGATTATAAAAGTAATTGGCATAAAAATAGTATTGGGATAGGGTGGAATTTACTCTCATTAGCACCTATTCCTTTAGAAGACAATTGTGCAGAGATTGTATATTCCAGCCATACGGTTGAACATATCACAGACACAGCTGCCCAGAATATGTTTAATGAATCTCATAGAATACTGAAAAAGGGAGGAATTTTTCGAGTCACTACACCTAATATTGACCTTTATTTTAGGGCATACAAGGAAAATGATAGATATTTTTTCTACTGGATTGATTATTGTAGTATCCCCAAAAACTACAAAAGGGTAAAACTCAATAAACCGCTCAATGAAGCTTCAATTCAGCAAATCTTCTTGGAGGAGTTTGCAACGAGCGCTTCAACTCTATATGAGGCTGGAGCGCCTGAAAGAATAAGTAACGAGGAGCTTGATAGAGTTTTTCAAGAGATGGGATACGAAGATGCTTTGAATTATTGTATCTCAAAATGTTCCATTGCTGTGCAAAAAAGATATCCGGGACACCATATAAATTGGTGGAACAAGAATAAGATGTTTAGAATGCTTGGAATTGCTGGATTTGACAATATTTACTTGTCGGGCTACGGTCAGAGTTTTTCGCCTGTGCTTAGAAATACCTGGAAGTTTGATAACACAAATCCTAAAATATCTCTGTATGTTGAAGCAATGAAATGAGTCTTTGTAGTTGGCTTCATCTGTGAATAGCACGCAGATTACACACCCCGTCCTCCGATTAATATCGGAGTCCACCCCTCTCAAGAGGGGATTTTTTGGAATTCCCCTCTAATAAAATGTGAATTCCCGATTTGTCGGGAAGGTATCTTGACAAAACCTTGCGAATGGTTGAAGACCTTCGCAATGGTTGAACCAGAAAACACCGACCATTACGCCCGTTCTCCGTAGTCCCGATAAATCGGGACGAAGGGTGAAGAGGTCTCGCAAGCTCAACTATCCGTAAGATCTCGGTTTCATCTTAAATAAACCATCCCAGAAACATTCTGGAATGGTTCATATTAACTATGGAAATTTCCAACAACCAAGATGCCAATCATTCCCTTCTACAGCAAGCGCTGCCACATAGTCAGGAGCAGGTATTAATGCTGCCAATGACCAGCGGGAGACTTCTTCGGGTTTGTCTTTAACTCCAAGTAGACGCACCTGTTCTCCCGGTGTCAGCGAGACATCAAACTGATTTAGGGGCAATGATAAGCCATCTCCTGTTGCCTTGATGAAGGCTTCTTTACGTGTCCAACAGTTGAAAAACGCTTCTTTTTTTTGCCTTGCTGGAAGCTCAGATAATCTGGCATTTTCGCATGCTGAAAAAAATCTTTTGGCAATATGCGCATCATCTGAAATAGTTTTGATATACTCAGTGTCAATACCAATCTCACGACAGCGAGAAAACGCATAAAGAGCAAGTTTGTGTGAGTGAGCCATGTTAAAACGAAATGTATCACCACCAAATCTTTTTGCCAGATATGGCTTCCCGTGTGAACCATAGAAAAACTCCAGCTGGCCTGGCATAATTCCTAAATAGTAACTAAGAACTATTCTTAGAATCCCATGTCTAACAATGAAGGACTCTCTATCCTTATCAAAGTAGAAACGCTTTGCTCTCCCGAGTTCGTTCTTTGAGAGTGTTTGTTCAAACTGTTGAAGAGTCCTTGTCTGTTGGTCAAGCGACGCACACCAGACATGAACATCATCCTTTGACAGTCTCAACTTTGTTGGAGGATGTTGCCACAGAGTATTGAAAGCCATTATATGTGTTGGTGTATGGTTATTCACTGTTTTCCTCTATTTTGCTGTTTTCAGCTTTCTGGGCTTTATCAAGGCTGTCCCTTAATTTTTCAGCAAGGATTAGTAGATTTGGGCCTTTCCAAATACCTTCATGGTTACCAGCAACTTTATATATTTCCACACCTCCGACAGCCAGTTTACCCCACCCCATTTGCGGCTTGTAGAAAAATCCTGTGAATTGTTCGCTTGCCTGAAAAAGGGTTACAATACCTGTGTATACTTTGGGAACATAATCTCTTAAGGCATGATAGTTAGCATCTCTGACAGAGCGCAGGTTGCGAGGCATAGGACGCCCAATATCCAGATAAAACCTGTAAGCAATCTTCCAGATTTTGCTTTTCATCGCATTTCTTCCCTCCTCCAGAATATACATTAGTTTCTCTTTAGTTGGTAGCTGTGAAATATTATTTATGTGTCGTTTAATCCTCTGAGCAAACCGACGCATGAATGGGATGAAACCCGGTAAGGGATAAACTGCGCCAGAAGCATAGGCTTCAAATAGAGCAAGTAGAGCCACCTTTTGACCTTGTGCCTGAAGTTGTTGAGCCATCTCATAGGCTACAAGTCCACCAAAACAGTTGCCACCAAGAAAATAAGGTCCTTCTGGCTGAATAGTTCGTATTTCCTTGATATAGTGAGCTGCTATCTCTTCAATCCGTGTATACGGGATTTCATCTTTTCTTATACCTTTTGGCTGAAGCCCATAAAATGGCTGGTCTGCCCCTATATGTTGTGCAAAATCAGCAAAACATAGCACATGACCCAAAGGACCAGGCACACAGAAGAAAGGTGATTTGGAGCCACCGGTTTGAATAGGAACCAGTGAAGACCAGAGAGGAGACCATCCTTTGTCTCTAAGCACCCTGGCAAGTTGCTCTACCGTTGGTGACTGAAAGAGGGTCACAAGAGGAAGATTCTTGCCCGTTTTCTTCTCAATCTGTGAGAACAAACGAACAGCCAACATAGAGTGACCTCCCAGGTCAAAGAAGTTGTCTCTTACGCCGATGGGGTGAATGTCTAACACTTTTTCCCAGATTTTTGTTAACTGGAATTCTAATTTATCCCTTGGAGCCACAAAGGTTTCTTCCGGCTCTTGCCTGACCTGTGCTGGTTCGGGAAGAGCGTCGCGGTCTACTTTGCCATTGGGAGTCAAGGGAAGAGCGTCTATGATTATAAAAGCGGAAGGAACCATATAGTTTGGTAGCTTTTGCTTCAAGAAATAGCGTAGCTCACTGGGGGTAGGAACTTGCTCTTTGTTTGGAACGACATAAGCCACAAGATGTTTGTTGCCTTGGTGATCTTCACGGTCTACAATCACTGTCTCTCTTACGACTGGGTGCTGTCTCAGGACTGCTTCTGTCTCATTTAGTTCTACTCGGAAGCCTCGTATTTTAACCTGATAATCAATACGACCAGTAAACTCTACTTTTCCATCTGGCAAGTAACGACCCATATCACCTGTCTTATAGAGACGGTCCATGGGTGCTTTTGTAAATGGATTGATAATAAATCGCTCCTGTGTAAGTGCATCATTGCCTATGTATCCTTTAGCTAAGTGAGGACTACGAACACATATCTCCCCTATCTCGCCAACGCCACATAGCTGTTGTTTGGGGTTAAGAATAAGCAACTGAACATCCTGAATTCCTCGTCCCAAGGGTATGGTCTTATTAAGACTTGCTTTCACTTCACTTTTCTCGTATGTCTTTTCTCCTTCATTAGGGACAACTAAATAGCCTACTGCTCGTTGTGTTTCAGTAGTTCCGTAAAAATTAACAACAGTCGTTTGAGGAGCTATTCTTTGGAGATTGAACACATCATACTTTTTTAAAACATCTCCGAGAAAGAAGGTATAACGAAGAGATGTAAGAGTAGTTCTTTGGTTTGTTTCTGTCAGAATTTGTCCCATCGTTGGTGTAAGATGAGCAATGCTAATCTTCTGTTGTTCCATCCATTTGGATAGTTGAACAGGAGCTATATCCTCTATGTTAGGGATGCATATCGTAGCACCTATCTGCAGAGGAGTAAAAATATCCCGTTGTAATGGGTCATGGGAAAGTCCGGAGAGCATGCTAAATCTATCAGACTCACTAAGATTAAATCTCTGGCTAAGCCAGGGCAGAAAATGGGATAGGGGTCCGTGCCTACCCAAAATCCCTTTTGGTCTTCCAGTTGAACCAGATGTAAATGTCACATAAGCAAGGTCATCAGGAGCAACTGATAGGTTGAATTCATCACTGGAGTAGTCGTTTAATAAGTTTCGTGTTTTAGCAAATGAACATAAAGGTAGCTTAAGACAACAGCAACATGATAAAGTTGATACGAACTTCCCAAGAGTGTCGGGGAGCACCTCCTCTTCATCAATCTGAATCCAACCTCGTGGTTTCGCAACACGAAGATACTCAATCAAACGCGAGGACGGATAATCAGCATCCAGAATAAGGAAAGCTGCACCTGCCTTCAGAATTCCTAATATTGCCAACACAAGAGAAGCGCTACGATGACCATAGATGGCAATGATGTCTTGATGCTGGATGCCGCTCGCAATCAAATAGTTAGCAAGCTGATTGCTGCGAGCATTAAGTTCTTCATAACTCCAGACTTCGTGTGGTCCCACAATCGCCAGGTGTTTCGGAACTCGTGATGCCTGCTGTGAGAACTGAGTTTGTACTGCTCCTTCCCATGTAGAATCAAGCACTTCGGTTGGATTTGGTAAGATTGCTTGGGCTGTCGGGGTTATTAGAGAAAAATGAGTAATTCTATCCTCTGGCTTCTCCACAATCTGTAATAGCAAATGTCTGAGTTGTTCCAACATTTCAATCATCCGAGCCTGTAAAAAAAGATTGGTATTGTAAACCAAGTCAAGGTGGATTCTTTCATTCTGTTCGCTAATATACAAAGTTAAATCAAATTTTGACCAGACTTCCGGGAGAGGGAGACCTTCTACAGTCAGCCCAGGTAGTTCAATATGGAAGTCTGGAAAGTTAAGCATATTAAAAAACACCTGGAATAGCGGTGTGCGGCTTAAGTCTCTCTTAGGCTGTAGTTGCTCAAGAA
This sequence comes from Candidatus Cloacimonadota bacterium, assembly GCA_014384665.1. Classification (GTDB taxonomy): domain Bacteria; phylum Cloacimonadota; class Cloacimonadia; order JGIOTU-2; family JGIOTU-2; genus JACNFI01. The sequence continues at coordinate 4,691 of JACNFI010000431.1, read as the reverse complement.
GTTTCTCAAAAGGTAGGTCCTGGTGTGTATATGCCTCCAGAGCCATTTCCCGGATACGAGATAACAACTGTTGAAAATCTATATTACCTGAAAGGTCGGTGCGTAGCACCAGTGTATTGACAAAGAATCCAATCAGATTCTCTATCTCAGCTCTATTGCGGCCTGCGATAGGTGTGCCTACGATAATGTCTTCCTGCCCAGTATAGCGATATAGCAAAATCTTGAATGCTGCCAGCAGTGTCATAAATAGGGTAACTCCAGTCTGCTGACTCAGGGTATTGAGCATCTTGGTCAGGTTCTTAGAAAGGGACATAGATTGACTCGCACCATTGTATGTCTGAACAGCGGGTCGGAGATGGTCTGTTGGCAGTTTTAACACTGGAAGGTTGCCACGAAGTTTTTGTTTCCAGTAAGAAAGTTGTGACTCCAGAATTTTACCTTTCAACCACTTCCGCTGCCAGAGGGTAAAGTCTGCATACTGGATTGGTAGTTCAGGCAGGGGTGAGGATTTCCCGGTGGAGAAAGCTTCATATAGAGTTGTAAGTTCATGAAAAAAAACATTGAAGGACCAACCATCAAAGACAATGTGGTGGATTGTTAGGAGAAGTATATGTTTCTCTTCAGCAAGGCACAGGAGTTTAACACGCATCAATGGTCCTTGGGATAAATCAAATGGCTGCTGGGTCTCGATTGTGACCTGCTGTTGAACCTCATTTTCTCTTTCAGCCACTGAGAGTTTGCGAAGGTCCTCTATAGGCAACTTCAATGCTATATCTTTTGAAATGAACTGTCTTGGTTGCCCATCTACTGCCAGAAAGGTAGTTCGCAGTATTTCGTGCCGTTGCATAATCTCATTTAGACTACGCTCAAGCCCAGATATGTTGAGCAGTCCTGTAAGCTGAAAAGCATAATGCATATTATAGATAGGGCTGTCAGGATCTAATTGAGCAAGGAACCAGAGACGTTCCTGTGCAAAGGAAAGGGGTATATCCCTATCCCGTGACACGGGCAATATAGGTGGAATAATGGAATGTGTTGAAAGATTTGCTGCGCGCAAAAACTTAAGAATTTCTGCTTTGCGTTCAAATATCTCTTCTTGCAATGCTGATGTTAGAACGCCTTTAGGAGCACTGCAGTGCAGTCGCTCACCGCTGGCAGAAATTTTAACATCTAAACTATTAAGGTAAGACAGAAATTCAATAATATTCATAATTCAATCTCATCTCTGCCATCTTTCCTGGCATTTGGAGGAATTTGCAGAGCTTGTGCCAGGTCACGGATTGTCTCAATGTGTCTGGATAAGCTGGCAACTGTAGGAGCATCAAAGAGGTAACTTAGTGGTAACTCAATTTGGAAGGCTTGACGTATTCTGGACACAACCTGGATAGCTAATAGGGAATGACCACCAAGGTCAAAGAAGTTGTCGTGCACGCCCACCTTATTAAGTTTAAGGACTGCTGACCAGATTCCGGCAAGAATCTCTTCAACCGGGGTGCGAGGAGCCACAAAGCTCTCCCCTATATCAGGGCGTAACAATTCAGGTTTTGGAAGGGCTCTCCTGTCTACTTTCCCAGTAGGAGTTATCGGCAGTGCATCTAATATCACAAACGCGGTAGGTATCATATATTCTGGGATTTTCTTCCTTAGATAATTATGTAGTTTATTAATCAAGAGAGCTGAATCCTGGATAGGAACGATATATGCCACCAAATATCTTCCTCTAATTGGCTCTGTCAATGCTATCACAACTGAATCCTTGATGTCTGAATGTTGGTTCAACACTGTCTCAATCTCACCAGGCTCAATGCGGAATCCCCGAATTTTCACTAAATAATCTACACGACCCAGAAACTCAACATTGCCATCAGGCAAGTATCGCACCCTATCGCCTGTCCTGAAAAGTCGTTCACCTAAAATTTGGCTGAAAGGATTAGGAATAAACTTTTCGGCAGTCAACTCAGGGCTATTGAGATAGCCAGCTCCCACACAAGTTCCTCCAACATAGAGTTCTCCAGGGATTCCAACAGGAACAGGACGTAGGTAGGAGTCCAACACATAAAATTGAGTATTATCAATAGAACGACCAATAGGTACATTTGTGGGCCAGTTCTCTGGCGAGCCAGATAGAGAAAAGGCACTTACTACATGAATCTCAGATGTCCCGTAGTGGTTATGTAAAGTACAGTTTGGAAACCGGGTGAATAGCTTACGGATTGACGGACTTATTTGTAATTGCTCACCAGCAGTGATAATTTCCTGAAGATTAGCTGGAAGTTGTCCATTTGTAGATAATACCTCAGCAAAACGCTTCAGAGCCACGAAAGGAAGGTGTAATCTCTCAATATTATTATCTTTAAGAAACACTGGTAAACCTTCAATATCTCTACGGTCTTCTTCAGAGATAAGGACGAGAGTGCTGCCTGAACACAGCGTGGAGAAGATTTCCTGGAAGCTAACACAAAAGCCAAAGGTGGCGAATTGAACTGTCCTTGCTTTTTTACGAAGCTTTGAGTGTTTGAACTGCCAATTAAGTAAATTCAGAAAAACACGGTGGGTGATACCAGCACATTTAGGTTTTCCTGTAGAACCTGTGGTATAGATGGCATATATAAGATTGTCAACCGTTACATTACTATCTGTATTTTCATCACTTTCATTGGAGACAACTTCCCAGTCTGAGTCAAGACATACCTTGGTGCATTCCTGTGCAGAAATGTTTTTTAGTAACGACATTTGCGTGAGTAGAATCATTAGCTGGGAATCTTTGAGCATAAACTCCAGTCGTTCTTTTGGATTTGATAGATCCAGGGCAACACAGACTCCGCCTGCCTTGAGAATAGCTAGCAGTCCTACCACCATTTCAATAGAACGTTTTAAATAAATTCCTACTAATACATTAGGACCAACCCCAAGTTTCTGTAGATAATAAGCCAATTGATTGGCTCGCTTGTTCAACTCAATGTATGTCAAATCCGAGTTTTCAAAGTTCACGGCAACAGCCTCTGGTGTTCTGTCTACTTGCGACTCAAACCATTTATGAACACATTGATGTGGGTCAAAATCAGTCCTGGTGTTATTCCTCTCTGTAAGCATTTGATGGCGTTCTCTATTGGTTAAAATAGACTGTTTGTATAAAGGTTGTTCTGAATTTACGATGATGCCTTCTAATAAGGTTCTGAAATGTCCTAACATTCGTGTAATCGTATCATCATCAAAATTTCGACAATCATAGAGCATCTTAAGGGACAATTCTGGTTCTGTCTCTATGAGTATAGTAAGAGGATAATTAGTTCTTGAAAAGCAACGAATGTTACTGACTTCCAGTTTTTCTCCACTTTTACCCTGATGTAATATTGAAGTGTCTATCGTGTATCTCTCAAAATCCAGGATGCTCTCAAAAAGGGGTAGGTTTGAAGGCAAGTCACTCCATTTGTGTATCTGAACTAATGGGCTGTATTCGTGCTCACATAGTTTAACCTGGTAATTCTGAAGATTTTTAATCAACGGTAGGATAGAATCTTCAAGAGAGATATGCACACGTATCGGTAGGCTGTTGATGAATAATCCCACCATAGACTCAACTCCATCCAAGTCTGTCGGGCGACCTGAAACTGTGGTTCCAAAGACCACATCTTTCTCGCCACTATAGTAATTTAATAGCAGAGCCCAAGTCCCTTTAACCAGAATATTCAGGCTCATCTGATTCTTCCATCCCAAGGATTGTAAAGAGTTAGTTGCTACCGAAAGTCTGATTTCCTGTGCGCGGTAACCATTTCTGGCGGATAAGTTATCTGAAACCCTGTTTACAACTAAAGGTGTAGGTGCAGTAAAGCCTTTGAGCTTCCTTTTCCAGAATGCCTCAGCCCTTATCATATCCTGCTTCTGTAACCAGTTAATGTAGTCTTGGTAGGGACGGGGAGTTTTTAGATGTAAATCCTCACCCTGGCAAAATGCCTTATAAAAGGCAAAGACTTCTTTGATAATTAAGCGAGAAGACCATCCATCCAGAAGAATGTGGTGGTAACTCCAGATAAATTGATAGGTATATTCAGCAACTTGAATAAGGGTCAAGCGCATTAGAGGTGCCCGAGAAAGTTCAAAACCCCTCTCTCTATCTGATTGAAGGAAAGCCTCAATTCGCTTTTGCTGTTCAGTAAAAGACAGTCCTCGCCAGTCCTGTTTATCCAATGGCAGAAGCACTTGCTGATGTATAAATTGAAGAGGTTTATCAAGGCTCTTCCAAAAGAAAGAGGTGCGTAAAATAGTATGCCGATTCACTACCTGCTGCCAGGCTCTCTTGAAGACTGAGACATTGAGGTTTCCGTGTAGAGTACAGATAAACTGCTCAATATACACGCCCGAATTTGGTGCATACAAAGTATGAAAGAACATTCCTTGCTGTGTCGGGGAAAGTTTATAGGAATCTTCAATATTTCCTTCCTTCATTTATCCTTCTTTTATCATACAAATCTTTCGTTCGGTTGTTTCGTGCTTTTAACTTTCAAACATTTACATCTCAAAAATGGATTACGAATAGCTAAAAAAAAATTTCTCTATATTAGGTTTAAGAAGTAAATATTATAAATTTCTATTCATAATTATACCTTTTGTCAAGTATTTTAATTCTATCAAGCATATCCCAAAAAATTGTTAAAAGCAACTAAAAACAAACAAATTAATTTACTTTTTTG
>JACNFI010000430.1 GCA_014384665.1 Candidatus Cloacimonadota bacterium | reverse complement strand
TTGGATTTAGAAATTATTGGCTTTATTATTGATTAATATTTCCTGTTTGGTTCTGCCTGCCCTGTTAAATATTCTTTTCTATTTAACTGGGGGCTTGTCCAGGTTAGGGCATATAGATTTAAATTTTAATAACGGAATTTATTTATGGTAATTATTACATTTACTTAACAGTACTTTCTGATAATTTAATCAATTTATCAACATCTGTTCTTTTTCCTATTACTAAGATTTTATCACCCTCATTGAATATATCATTAGCAGAAGGTATTACATTTGTTTCTTCTTTTAGAATATTATTTCCATCTTCATCAACAATTGGTCTGGAAGTTTTTATTGCAACAATACCAACATTATATTTATTTCTTACCTCCAGCTCTTTTAGAGATTTGCCGATGAAGAATGGTGGGATTGTAATTTCTACTAATGTATGGTCTTTTGAAACTTCCATATAAGTAAAGATATGTTGAGAAGTTAACAGATTAGCAATTTCTTTTCCAACATATTGTTCTGGAAAAATTGTTCTTTGAACTCCCATAATTTTTAATATTCTTGAATGAAGTTCGCTGTCAACTTTTGCAATAATTTTTCCAATACCAATCTTTCTCAAAATAGCAGCAGTTAGAATACTAACTTCTTTATTTCCACCAATACCTAAAACAACAGCGTCAACATTACTTATATTTACAGCTCTTAATGCTTGTTCATCTGTAGAATCTAAACAAATTGCATTTGCCACGAAGGTTTTTACTTCATCTACTTTTTTTTCATCATTATCAATTGCTATTACATCTGCACCTTTCTGAACCAGGGTTTCTGCAATAGTAATTCCAAATTTACCTAAACCTATTACTGCAAATTGTGCCATAATAATCCTCCAATATGCTTAAACTAAAGAATTAATTTGATTTTTAATTTTAGCCTTTTTCCTTTTCCCTTTTTTCTACCCAATTGCTATATTTTCTTCAGTATAGTGATAATGAATATGAATCTTTTTTTCTCCTAATGCAAAGGCAATGGTAAGAGGACCAACTCTTCCCAAGTACATAAGAAGAATAATTACTATTTTTCCAATAGATGTCAAGTCTGCCGTAATTCCCATTGAGAGACCAACTGTGCCAAAAGCTGAAAATGCTTCAAAAATAATCTTTTCAAATGCGGCTTCTTTTTCAGATAATAAAAGCACCAGAATCAGAATAATTAAGATGGACATAGAGATAGCAAGTAATGCCATAACTTTTTTAGTCACTCTTTGAGAAATTGAACGATTGAAAATTTCCACATCATTTCTACCTTTAATAATTGACCAGACAGAAAGTATCAAAATAGCAAAAGTTGTTGTTTTTACCCCACCTCCGGTTGAGCCAGGAGAAGCACCAATAAACATCAAGACTATTATCCATAATGCAGTGGCAAAACTAATATTAGTAATATTCATTGTATTGAAACCAGCAGTTCTGGTAGTTACAGATTGAAAAATGGAAGCCAACAAACCATTTTTTAAGGGTAGATTTTGAAATTGATTTTGATATTCAAATAAGAAAATCAGTATTGCTCCAGAAACTATTAAGAATAAAGTAAAAATTATTACAATTTTTGAATGTAATGAAAGAAACTTAAAAGATTTTTTTTTGAATAGTTTGGTTTTTATATCTATTAATACAGCAAACCCAATTCCACCGATAATAATCAGAGACATCATAATTATACATACAAACCAATCACCTTGAAATTTAGTAAAGCTATCAGGATATAAACAAAATCCTGCATTACAAAAAGCTGAAATAGAATGGAAAATTGAATGTCCAATTATTTGTAAGGTCGTAAAATGACTAAAATATTGATGAGTATGGAACTTAAGGAATAATAATAATGCTCCAAAAATTTCAAAAGATAATGTAGTAAAAACAACAGCTTTAATCAGTTTAAACAAGTTTTCTGGAGTAGCTTCACCCATAACACCTTGTAGTAGTGATTGATTTACTGGACTAATCCGTTTACTAAAAAGCATTATTAATATAGTAGAAAAAGTCATTATACCCAAGCCACCAATTTGCAAAAGAAGTAAAATGATAATTTTTCCAAAATGAGAGAAATCTGTTCCTGTATCTAAAACAGTCAGTCCAGTAACACAAGTAGCGGATGTGGCAGTAAAACCTGCCTTTAGCAAACCAATACTTTCTCCTGTGGCTGAAGCAATTGGTAAAGATAAGAAAGTTGTTCCAATTAATATTGTAAACGCAAAACTGATTAGAATGACTTTTGCAGGATGATTTTTGAATTTTGAAAACATTGTAATGGCGGGTTGTGTGGAGATAATTTTATCTAAAAGATGTACTACTTGCCGAAGAATAATATATGCCTGAAAAACTATTAAGTGCTTCAAAAATATAAAAGAAACAACAACTGCAATTAAGTCAATTAATACTTTTTTTATGTAATTGAAATCACCTTTATAATGTGCAATTTTGATGATATTTAGGATTGCAAAATAAAATATAAAAATTTTAGTTATCTGATTGAACACTAATATATTTGATGGTTGATAGTATTGAGATATAATAAAAAAAGTTAGAATAATAGCGATAGGAAACATTAGAAATTCTAAATATTTCCAATAATTTTTTTGTAATTTATTTGTATATTGCATAATGAATATCAGTAACTAAATAAGATATTTACCATCAGATTGAAATGAAAAGATATACATTCATTTTGAAGATTGATATTATTTTTCCTATAAATGAGTATTAAATAATAAGATTGTTAAAATATCATAATTGAATGATTATTTGACACCAGATGCTCTTACGGAGCGTAGCGGAGTAAGGGTAGGCATCAGCAATTTAGTAGAGGATTATTTTATTCAATATCCAGAATCTTTTTAGCATTTTCAAAAGATACAGTTTTGGAATCATGTTCTTTTGCTTTAGCTTCTCTTAGTGATTTTAGGGACTCATAATCCTCAAGTTCTTTATGGACATTTAGAAATTCATCGTAAGGGATAACTACAAATTCTTTTTTCCCGTCTTTTTCCAATATTTTAGGGTGAAATGTAATCATACGCACCTCCTATTTATATACTTCTTTTATGGGTTCTGCAAAATTGCACTCTCATGTCATTCCAAATGCTCACCGATGTCATTCCCGACCCCGCTCGGGAATCCATATAGAGTGAAGACGCAGTAAAAGACAGGTTGTAAGGAATGGATTCCCGTTTTCACGGGAATGACACTTTTCTTGGCGAAGCAAGCCGTAGCCAGAAATGAAGTGAAATTACTCATTTTGCAGATCTCATTATACTTCTTTTCTATGGCGTACTCTATAAATAATAATTTTATCTTTTTCGGTCTCAAAAAGAATCCTGTAATCCCCAACTCTTAATCGATATTCAGGTGTAAAATCAGTTAGTTTCTTGACATCTCCTTGTAAATTGTTAGACAAAATTTCAATTTTTGAGAATATAATACTCAATATCTTCTTATCAATATTTTTACAATCCTTTAGTGCCTTAGGCTTAAATTCAATTTGATATTTCATGATTTTTTGTCTTGCCTGACTTGATATAATACACTGCTTAATTCCAGAGGGTTTCGAATTTTGTCATTATTACAAGGCTTTGTTTTGCTTCTTTTCACGCCAAAGGCGGATCCTTCGGAAGACTCCTTTTTGCAAAATACCTATTTTATGTTCAAAATCTCTTTTTGACTCTGCACAATCTGCTTTTTACCCCGTTAGATATTCATCTTGTTTGATTTTTCACTATCGTCCACTGCAAAATTATCTAATGGGGTAAATTTGTCATTTGTCCCGACAAGTCGGGATTATTAGAAATTAGATATTCTTGTCCCGTTGGATAAGTTTTCTATCCAACGGGATGAATAGTTAGTTATTCAAGTTTTGCAGGAGTGAAAATTAACGAATAAATCATAGTTAACTTTTTATAATATCTCCAGCGAAACTTGAGTTAGTTATTTGTGTTTTTAGATTGAGTTCGTTTAGCTCGTTTAACTTTTGTGCTTTTTCCTCTCAACTTTCTGAGATAAAAGAGTTTAGCCCGTCTTACTTGACCCTGTTGGACAATTTCAATTTTTTTAATTAATGGGGAATATAACGGGAAGATTTTTTCTACTACTATTCCATGACTAATTTTTCTAACTGTAAAGGTTTTATTAATTCCATTTCCACGCTTCTGAATAACAATTCCTTGAAATAATTGCTTTCTTGTTTTTTCCATTTCATGAATGGTAAAGTGAACCTTAATTGTATCACCTTGTCTAAAGTCAGGCACTTCTTTATTAATACCTTCATTTCCAACTATTTGTAATATGTCCATATTATTCCTCATATAAATTTATTTATTGAGAATTACACAACAATTATTTAACCTCTAATTATATTCTCTAATTAATCTGTCAAGTGTTATAGCAATAGCACTTCTTACTGATAGATGATTATAATATAATCTTCCATTCCCATAATTTGTTTTAAGTGAGAGTCACTTTCTTTTATTATATTTTCTGATAGTCCAAAACCTGTTCCGAATAAAATGGTTTTAAGTTCAGGATTTCCAATGATTTTTCTCGCTTCTGAGTAGTTAGTACTTCCAATTCTTTCTTTTGCTCAAGTTGATATTACAATCTTCTTATTTTTATTATAAACAGGATAATGAACCAGACCGATAAAAAGATTTTCAATCATCAATCAAATCTCCCCGAAGTTTTTTTGTGAATTCTATCCTTTTTTTCCTTTGCCACTCTGCGATTTTCTTATGATTGCCAGAAAGCAAAACTTCTGGCACTTTATATCCGCGATACTCAGCTGGACGAGTATAATAAGGTCCATCAAGCAGTCTATTCTGGAATGAATCTGTTTCTGCAGATTCACAATGAGTAAGAACACCTTCTTGCAAACGAGCAATTGAATCAATAAGTATCATTGCAGGCAGTTCTCCGCCAGATAAGACATAATCGCCAATTGAAATTTCTCTGTTGACTAAATGTTCACGCACACGGAAATCAATGTCTTTATAATGCCCACAAATCAGCACGATATAATCTTCTTTGCTTAAATCCTGCGCGATTTTTTGATTATATCTTTCACCTTGTGGGGTCAGATAAATTATTGGGAATTCTCTTTTTTTGATTATTCCTTTTCTTTTTTCTTTTAAGTAATCAATCGCTTCAAAAAGTGGTTCGGGTTTAATAACCATTCCTGCTGAACCACCAAAAGGATAATCATCAACTTGTTTATTTTTATCATAGCAAAAATTTCTAAAGTTAATTAATTCCACAGAAATTTTTTTCTTTTCAACTGCACGTTTTACAATACTTTCTGTTAAAGGTCCGGAAAACATTTGTGGAAATAATGTAAGAACATCAATTTGCATAGAGCAATCCTTTGATTGGATTTATGATAATTTTCTTTTCTGATTTTATGATTTTCTCTATAGTATTATAAATAAGTCTTTGTTTTTTCCGCCATAGGCGGATCTGCCTTTGGCATGATTGGCAAGAAATTATAGCTGTTTACTGCCAACCGCTAATTAACCCCGTTAGATATTCAGTCTTTATTTCTATCTCCACCCTTATAATAAAATTATCTTACGGGGTGAACGCTAATTTTCGCTAATTAAGAGAAAAAAAATTAGCGTATATTAGCGTATATTCGCGGTTAAATTAATTATTATTTTGCGGTTTACCGCGCTATGAATTGGTCAAGAAGTGGTATCAGAATTTCCTTTTCTCCATTTTTTATGTCTGAAGATTTTATGGATATATTTTTTTCTGAAATATTATAGAATTGTATTGTTTTTGATTGGATTGTTTCGTCAGGAAAAACGAGAAAGATTTTTGATAGTTTTTTGAAATGTTCAGGAAAATCAGTTTCGGGAATAACAGCAATGAAGCCATTATTCCCGATAGCTTTTTTAATAACCCCGATGGAAATTAAATCTTCAATTTCCATTCGTAAATATGGCTATTCAAGTATTTCTAATTCAGCTCTTTTGCCTTGTTTTGTTGAAACAGAATTAAGGATGGTTCGCATTGCATTAGCAGTTCTTCCGCCTTTGCCGATAACTTTTCCAACCTCTCCTTCGCCAACTTTTAGTTCGTAAAGGGTAACTCTTTCACCAGATACTTCCTTTACCTCTACTTGATCGGGATTATCAACTAACGCTTTGGCAATGGTTTCTATTAGCTCTTTCATTCTACACCTCCTGCATCGGTTTTATTCACTGATTTCTTTTCAGTGTTTTCATCTTTTTTTATTTCATTAACTTTTTCTATTTCATTCTCAGAAACTTTTTGACCATATTTCATATTATGTATTTTTTTTAGAATTCCAGCACGCTTAAAAAGTGATTTCACTGTCGCAGATGGAATTGCTCCGCGTTCAATCCAATATATTGCTCTTTCTTCATCTACTTTATACTGAAATTCTTTTGGCTTTGGGTCATAATAGCCGAGTCGTTCAATATATTTGCCGTCCCTTCTTTTCCGAGAATCAATAACTATAATTCTATAAGAGGGCTCATTACGCGCTCCTGTTCGGGTCAATCTGATTTTAACTGACAAAAACTCCTCCAAACTTTTGTGTCAAAATATTTTGCATTAAAAAATAAAGTCAAGTTTTTTGTTTAAAGATATTGAAACTTATGAAATTACACAAATTATTTTTCTTAAAAAATTTCTTTTAGTTGAGATATATTTCCTATCAAAAAATCTGCATTTTCCAACTCAGATTTTTTTCCATATCCATATAAACAACCAATTGTAATACACCCATTCTGCTTTCCAGCTTCAATATCATAAAATCTATCGCCAATAACTGCAGATGAACTACTACCAAATTCTTCAATGAATTTTACAATGATTTTGCTTTTTGTGAATCCATCAACATCTCCAATGCAGGTTGCTTGAGAAAGATATTTATCAAGATTGAATACTTCTATAACTGTATGAAAATAGAATGAACTGCAATTGCTGACAAGAGCCAAATTATAATTTTTTTCTTTTAGGTATTTCAATGTTTGAAGCGTTCCATCAAAAAGTTTTCCTTTACCATTTCGCAAAGCTTCTGATTCATTTTTTTGTATTTCAGTAAATACCTCACCAATAAGATATTTATAGCCAACAGGCAAAATATCCTTGTAGAATTGCCGAGATGGTTTTCCAACTTCTCGCAAAATTGTTTCAGGAGAAGGGATTTTTGCTTTTATTTTATGTTTTGCAAAGACATCACAAATGGCTTTCTGGATTGCATCTACGCAGTAAGTATCTGACTTCAGCAAAGTGCCATCCATATCAAAAATTATGGTATCAACTTTTTTTATATATTTCATTTGGCTTGATGAGGTATATCAAGTATTTTTTCTGTCAAGAAAAGAGAAAATCTTTTTGATAATTTTGGAATATATTGCAAACAAACAGGAAAAAATTTGACAGAATTATGATTCTGTTTTTTTTTGAAGAAAAGAAATGAGTTCTGGTCCACATAAAATAACTATTTTATAGAACTCATAAAAAAACAAAAGAAAGGAGCAGAAAAATGAAGAAAATTAATTTAATTATAATACCTATTCTTGTTTTACTTTCATTTAATATCTTATTTGCAGAGAAAGTAATCATCAGAATTGAAAATGCTGACAAAAGGACAGCAGATTATTTTTACTCTAATAACTATGATATTGCAGCGTTCGTTCCAAATAAGTATTTAGATATAGTCATTCCTGAGGAAAATCTCACTGATATTACAAATTTGGGTTATACATTCAAAATCATCAAAACTGAATCACAGATGAAAGAAAACTTGGTTTTGAAAAAAAGGGATATTCCCGGTTATCGCTCTTATGATGATATGGTAACAGAACTGGAAACACTTGCATTTAATTATCCAGATATAATTCAGCTTACTGATATTGGGGACTCTCGTGGAAAAGAATATTATGAATCTGGCAATACTAGTTATGAGGACTACGACCATGATATATGGTGTGTAAAACTTTCTGATAATGTTGAGATAAACGAAGATGAGCCAAATATTTGTTTTGATGGAGAACATCATGCAAGAGAACCCATAGCAATGGAAATGGTAATGCTCATTCTTAACTACCTTGTTGATAATTATGGGACTAACCCTGATGTGACTTTTTGGGTAGATAATGCACAGATATGGTTTGTTCCATTAGTAAATCCGAATGGTCATAAAATTGTTATTGATGAAACTGATTTGTGGTGGAGAAAAAATATCCGTGATAATGATGGTAATGGTCACATTACATGGGGTTCGGGTGGTTGGTACTATCCCGATGGAGTGGATCCCAACAGGAATTATGGACCCGAGGAGTGGTTTGGTGGTGCTGGAACAAGTGGTCCAACAGGTCAAACATATTGTGGACCCTTTCCTTTCTCTGAACCGGAAACTTCTGCTTTGAGGGATTTATTACAGTCATATAAATTCGCAACTGCAATGTCATATCATAGTTATTCTGAATTAATAATGTGGCCTCTGGGTTTTAATATGTCCTGTGTTGCACCAGATAACGATGCACTTTCTGAATTAGGAATTGAAATGGCAGCAACTGTTCCAGCACTCTATGGTGGATATTATACTCCTCAGCAAACAAATGAGTTATATCCCTGTTCTGGAACTACAACTGACTTTGGATATGGAGTAGAAAGAATATTCTATTTTATAACTGAATTAGGAATTGAATTTATCCCACCTGCTTCAACAATGGAGGATATAATAGATGACAATCTCTCCGCAGCTTTAATTTTGATTGATAGGATATTTTCTTCTACTATTACTGGTAATGTGACGGATAATATAACAGATGAGCCATTAAAAGCAGAAGTTTATATACCAAGTATTGACGACTATGGCACGCCAGTTGAACCATCTTATGGTGGAGAGCATTCTGGAAGATATTATAGAATTTTACTTCCCGGAACTTATGATATAGAATTTTCTGCATTCGGTTATGAAACAGAGTGTTTTGATGATATCGTGGTAACTGAAGATGAGCAGACGATTCTGGATGTAGCATTAAATTTAGCCCCAACTGTAGATGTAAATATCACTGTTGAAAATGATTATGGCGAACCTATTGCAGGGGCAACTATTACAATCCTTGATACTCCTTTAGAACCTGTAATAACTGATTTTAATGGAGAGGCTATAATAGAGGATGTTCCTTATGGAGAATATCAAGTTTCAATTTATGCTCCATCTTATGGAACATTCACTTATGTTATGGATGTAACTGAAACGAACTATAATTTTACCTTTGTTATGGTTGCACCATTTTTTGTTGATGATTTTGAAAGTGGTTTGGGTAACTGGACCGCACAATATCCCTGGGGAATTACGAGTTCGGAATCATACTCAGGAGATTATTCAGTAACAGACAGTCCGGGTGGGAACTATAGTAATTGGGCGAATACTTTTCTTACTCTTAATGAATCTGTAGATTTAACTAATGCTATATCTTCACATGTTGAATTTGCTACAAAATACGATATTGAATCTGGTTATGATTTTGCTTATTTTCAAATCTCAACCAATGGAGTAAACTGGAGCAATCTTGCTTCATATACAGGAATCCAAAGCTCGTGGATTATAGAAAGTATTGACCTTATTGATTATTGCGGAGATATTGTTTATTTCCGTTTTAGATTTTACTCTGACACTTATGTAACAGAAGATGGGATTTATATTGATGATTTCAAAATTTATAAGTATGAAAACATCAATAATTTTGACATTTCTGGAAATATTGGCTACTTTAGTGATGATGCCCCTGTTCCAAATGTAACCTTGGATCTTACAGGTAATAATAATTATTCTACCAATACAGATGAAATTGGAGATTATCTTTTCAATGATATTCCAGGTGGTAATTATGTCTCCACTCCATCCAAAGATGAAGACCTTGGTGGATTAAGTGGAATGGATGCTTCCAGAATTGCAAGATTCGCAGCTGGATTATATT
>JACNFI010000429.1 GCA_014384665.1 Candidatus Cloacimonadota bacterium | reverse complement strand
CTCTAATCCAGTATGAATCTGTCTGGCAATTAATAAATTGTACATTATCCATATTAACACCTGCATTTGAGAATGTATTATAAGCACTTGATTGTTGGCTTGAAGTAACAACACAATAAACAATAACATCTTCTGCCATCTCTGCTATGATAGATGTAGATATACCAAGTGGATACCTGATAAGAACTCCTTCCATAGGTTCAAATTCTGCTGGTTGCCTTACTGGTAAAGGTGGAGGGTCTGTTTCCTCAAAATCTTTACCAATTTCATCAATTCTTAGCTTCTCTTCTTCAGTCATCCAATGCGGTAAGCTTTCTGGATTCCTGGAAAACCATTCCTTTTCCTCAGGTGTTAAAATTTTTAATTGTGAATTTGTTAAATTTTCTGAAGAATATAATAATATGTTAAATAAAAATATCAATGAAAAGAATAATATCTTCTTCATTTCTACCTCCATATAAGTTATTTAAGTTTTTGTGGTATATAATAGAGGTGTAATTTTTTTGTCAATTGTTACATATTTCATAAAACATGTATACCCCAAAAAATTTCAGACAAATCGATTTATTTTAATAAACAAAGAAAATAATTAAAAGAAGCCCACGAATTTATTCGTGGGAAAATAGAACAAATGCACTTCTATTAACCATTTCACTCGTCTGGGCGCCGTAGCCTGAATGGTTTTCTATTTATTTAGAGAAACTGTTGAAACAGTTATAAACCTCTTTTAACTTTTAATCCCACAAATGAATTTGTGGGTTTCTTGTATAATCAAATTTCCAACTCAAATCATCCACAGTAATTTAATTTATAGGCTATTGCTGAAGTTTATAATAAAATTTTGGTGGTATCCCTGTTACATATTTCATAACATAAAAAACTTGAAAAGTTTTATATGATATCTGCATTATAACTTGCCGAATGCTTTAAAACCTTCGGAATAGCTAGAAAAAATAAAGTAAAAATTAAATATTTAGCACTCTCCTCGCTAGAGTGCTAAATATTTCTTGACATCTCTTTTTTTTTATTTATATTTTATTTAGACTGAAAAAAATCCAGTCAAAAAAAATAAATTTATAGGAGGATAAAATGGCTATTATCAGATACCGACCTTTAAAAAGTCTTATGGATAAGTTCTTTGAGCAGGATTTTATGCCGCATTTCCTTGACCGTTGGGAATACCGAATTCCTGTAGATGTTTATGAAAAGGAAAGAGAGATTCATATGGATTTTGAACTCCCCGGATTATCTAAAAAAGATATTTCAATTGAACTGGACGGAGATACTCTAACGGTAAGTGGTAAAGTTGAAAAGGATAAGACTATTGATGAAGAAAATTATTATCGCAACGAAAGGTCTTACGGTGAGTTCTCCCGTTCATTTACCTTGCCAAAAGATATTAAAGAAAAAGATGTTACTGCCAGTTTTGAGAAAGGTATCTTAAAGATAACATTTCCAAAGACAAAAGAGATTGAAGTAAAAAAGAAAATTGAAATTAAATAAGTCCTGATAATGATTGAAGCCTGTTCGTGATCGCGGACAGGCTTTTTGATATTTATTTCTTAAAAAATTGACATTATTATTTTATTATTTTTTGAACGATAAAAAAATTAAGGAGATAAGAAAAATGAAAAATAGAGCTACTTTCATAATTTGGACTTTACTGCTTTTATTAAGTTTTGGTTACATTAGTGAACTCACAGCACATCTTGAAGAGACTCTTCTTAGTGACGAACCAGAAAGTATAAAAAGTAATAATGTTTTAGGATTAGAAATTACTAATTTTATTGAAGGTTCTAATTTAAAAAAAGCAGGTGCACAAATTGGTGACATAGTTATAATGTATAATGGAAAAAAGGTCAGTAGTATTAAAGATTTAGGAGTTCTTAAAGAATCTATTACAACTCCTGAAGTAGAAATCGTTTTACAGCGCGGTGACAACGAAATCACATTAACAATTCCAAAAGGTCAAATTGGAGCCTATCTTAAAGAAATTGTGCCTGAGCATAAAATTGATGATGATGCAGTTATTATTGAAGGAATTGACAAATTAAGTTGGGGAATGAATATGGATAATTCCTTTTTATGTGCTCTTCATAGGATAGATGAAAAATTTGGTCAGAATATTAGTTATGAAGATATTTCTGGACTTTCTGGCTATGCTTTTAGATTGCAATTCTTTGATGGTTGGTGCCCAAGCTCCCCTGATGCGACCTGTGGGAAAGATGTTGGAGCTGAAATTCTTAAAAAATTAGGATATAATTTTAATGTCTATCATATGGCAACTGAGTTTATGAATGAGGATATGAAGGAATCAGCAATAACCGAAGATGAGATTCGTAAAATTATGATGAAGAGTATTGATTCTGGATGGCCTGTAATTGCTATTGATTTAATTGAAATTCCTGAATGGGGAATTGTTACTGGTTATCAAAAAGATGGAAAAGAATTCTTCTGCAGAACATATTTTGATAAAACGAAAGGATATGAGATTGCAAAAAAAATGCCATGGGTAATCTATGTTATTACTGATAAACAAAAAGTTGATATTACCCCTCAATACAAAAATTCTCTTTTACTTGCTAAAGAATTATATAATACAGAAAAATATGATAATTACTTCTCAGGGATAAAAGCTATCCATGAATGGATTAATGCCTTACAAGATGAAAAATACTTTGATGAAATTGATGATAAAGGCTTTGAAGAAACAAATCTGGCAAATTGGTGGATCTACTTTAGTCTGATGTTGGCAAGGGATAATGCTAAGCAATATCTTTTGGATAATATTGAAAGATTTGATGTTGATAGTGAAATAATCAGTAAACTTGCAGCACTTTATGCAAGTGAGGTAGAGATTTTGAAAAATGGATTTCAATATGTTCCTTCATCTGAAATGGTTAAAAATCGGATAGATTGGAATCAGGAGATGCGGGAAAAACAAACTAAAATTTTAAAAGTTTTCTTAACAATTGAAAAGGAAGTAAACAACCTTTTTAATAAAATTTAATAATCAATAAAAAAAACTAATAAAATGTCTAATCCATTTCCAAAAGTAATTGTATTTACATCACCATATTGTTCTTGGTGTAAAAGAGTAAAAAGTTATCTTCAGCAGAAGAGAATTAGATTTACAGAAGTTGATGTTACTAAAAATTCATCTGCTGCAAGAGATATTGTTAGAAGAACTGGGCAGCAGGGTATACCTGTAACTTTAGTTAACAATCGTCCGGTAATTGGATTTGATAAATCTAAATTAGATAGATTGCTAGGAATAAGATGATAAATGAATAAAGAATTCTGAACAATGAGTTTCTAAATGATGAATGAACAAAAAACACACGAAAAATATGATGTAATCATCATCGGCGGAGGTCCTGCTGGACTTACTGCTGGTATTTACTCCAGTCGTGCAGGATTTAAAACTTGTATAATTGAAAGTGGAGTAATAGGTGGAGAAGCAGCTTCAACAGACCTAATCGAAAATTACCCTGGTTTTCCAGATGGTACTTCAGGATTGAAATTAACCGAAAATATGGAAAAACAAGCAAAGAAATTCGGAACTGAAATTATTTATGATAAAGTTATTAAAATAGAGAAAACCAACCAATTACAGAAAGGTAAATATAAAATACTCGTTACAAATTCTGGAAAGATTCAAACCAAAGCAGTAATAGTAGCAGTAGGAACTAAGCCTAAATTATTAAACATACCAGGCGAGAAGAAATATAAAGGGCGCGGTGTCTCATATTGTGCTACCTGTGACGGTTTCTTTTATAAAGATAAAAAGATTGCAGTAATTGGATGTGGAAATTCTGGTATTCAAGAAGGGTTGTTTCTCTTAAGATTTGTGAAGAAAATTGAGTTTGTTGAATTTCTTCCCAAACCTACTGCTGAAAAAGTATTACTTGATAAAATTAAAGAATATGAGAATGTTAACTTTCATCTTAACAGTGCATTACAGAGTATCAATGGTGATGGTAAAAGCGCAACTGGTATTACAATAAATGATAACACAACCCTCAAAGTAGAAGAAATAGAAATTTCAGGTGTTTTTATCTATGTAGGATTAAATCCAAATACTGAATTTTTAGAAGGACTTGTTCAAAGAGATAAAAATGGATACATTATTATTGATAAGAATCAAAACACAAATGTATCTGGTATCTTTGCTGCCGGAGATGCAACCATTGATACTGTTAAACAGATTGCAACTGCTATCGGTTCGGGAGCCAGAGCAGCAATCAATGCTGGACATTATACTGAAAATACGAATTAAAAAAGAGTTTAAATAAGATAAATCAGGAGTAAGTATGGCAAAAAAATTAACACTAGAAAATTTTGATGAGGTTATTAACTCAGGAAAGCTTGTTTTAGTAGATTTCTGGGCAGAATGGTGTATGCCTTGTATAGTTATGGGTCCACTTATTGAAGAACTGGCAAATGAAGTTGATAAGGAAAAAGTAACTATTGCAAAATGTGATGTGCAAACTGAACAGGCAATTGCTCAAAAATTCAGTATTATGAGCATTCCCACAATGCTTATTTTCAAAGATGGTAAGCCAATGGACCAAATAATTGGAGTAAGTCAAAAACAAGCTTTGTTAGATAAAATAGATAGATACATCTAAAAATAATTTCAAAATAAAAATCTCTCAAGCTAGTATGAATAAGATTAAGATTGGATTTAAACTCAATGGTAAATTTGTTGAAAAATTAGTTGAACCGAATAAACGACTGATAGATTTAATTAGAGATGATTTTAATTTAACAGGCACAAAGGAGGGTTGTGGAATTGGCGAATGTGGAGCATGCACAGTTATTGTTGACGGTAAAGCAGTATGTTCATGTATAATGCTTGTAGGTCAAGTAGAGGGGAAAGAAGTTATTACAATTGAAGGTATCCAAAAAAATGAAGAATTGTCTAAACTACAAAAAAATTTCATAACATATGGAGCAATTCAATGCGGTTTCTGCACACCAGGTATGATTATGAGTGCTACGGCTCTCCTTATGAATAATCATCATCCAACAGAAGAGGAAATAAGAATTGCGATTTCAGGAAATCTCTGCAGATGTACAGGATATACACAGATTATAAATGCTATTAAAGCAACTGTAGATGATATTAATTAACAAAATTTTACCCTTTTAGGGATTTATAGAGTAAACTTATTTACTTATTTCCTAAAAAAAGAATTTTCCTTATAATTCTATAATTTGTCCTCATAAATTTTTTACAATAGATAGTAAACTAATAGGCATTACATTTCTTGACATTCTTCTTAACCCAAAAAGATAGTTGTTTATAATTATTTTTGGAGGTATTAATGCGTTTTTCCAAGGCATTTATTCCCACTCTTAAAGAGAATCCAGCAGAAGCTGAAATTCCCAGTCATAGACTAATGATTCGTAGTGGAATGTTGAGAAAATTAGGTGCTGGCATATATTCTTATCTACCCTTAGCAAAGTTTGTTATTAATAAAATTGAGAATATTGTAAGAGAGGAGTTAAATAATATTGGTTGTGAAGAACTCCTTATGCCAGTTATACAACCAAAAGAAATATGGGAATTTTCTGGAAGATGGAAAGTGTATGGACCTGAATTGATGCGTTTGAAAGACCGTCACAATAGAGAATTCGCTTTGGGCCCTACACACGAAGAAGTAATTACTCTCATTGCGAAAAATGACATAAAGTCATATAAAGAGTTACCACTCATTTTATATCAAATCCAGACAAAATTCCGTGATGAGATTCGTCCTCGTTTTGGGGTAATGCGTGCTCGGGAATTCATTATGAAAGATGCATATAGCTTCCATAAAGATAAAGAAAGCTTGCTAAAAACTTATGAAGATATGTATAATGTTTATACTCGTATTTTTGAAAGATGTGGCTTGAAAACTGTTGCAGTGGAAGCTGATGTTGGAGCTATTGGTGGTTCACTATCACATGAATTTATGGTCCTTGCAGAAACAGGGGAATCAGAAGTATCACACTGTAAATGCGGATATGCTGCAACAAAGGAAAACTGTAAAATCGCTCCCTTGAAAAGTAATGCAAACGAAAAAATAGCAAAACTTGAAAAAGTTTATACGCCAAACAAAAAATCTGTGGAAGAGGTAAGTAATTTCTTGAATGTGAACCAAAACCGTCTTATTAAAACAATTATCTATAAATCAAATAATGAGTTTATAGCTATCTTGATTCGCGGAGATAGAGAAATAAATAATGTTAAGGTGGCAAATTTCTTGCAATCTTCAAAATTAGATTTTGCAACAGAAGATGAGATTGCACGCTTTACTCACTCTACAGCCGGTTTTGTCGGTCCAGTTGGTTCTAAAAATATTAAAATATATGCTGACAATAATCTAAAAGAAATGAAGAATATGGTTACAGGTGCAGATGAGCATGATTATCACTACATAAATGTAAATCTATCAAGAGATGCTAATATAACTAAATATTCAGATTTTACACTTGCAGAAGAAGGTGATAAATGTCCTAAATGTGGGAAGAAGATGTCTTCTTTTCGAGGAATTGAAGTTGGACAAATATTTCAACTTGGTGATAAATACAGCAAAGCAATGAATGCCACATATACTTCAGAAACTGGAGAGACAATTCCGTTTCAAATGGGTTGTTATGGAATTGGGATTACTCGCACAATGGCAGCCGCTATTGAACAGAGTTATGATGAAAAAGGTATAATCTGGCCTATTTCTATAACACCTTTTCAGGTTGAATTAATAAACCTTGTGCCTACAGATGAAGATATTACCGAGTTTTGTGATAATATTTATGAGATGATTCAAAACTTAAATATTGAAATTATTTATGATGATAGGGATGTTAGAGCTGGTTTTAAATTTAAAGATGCAGACCTGATAGGAATTCCTATTCAAATAATTGTAGGCAAGAAAAATTTCTATCAAGAAATGGTAGAATTCAAAATTAGAAAAACTGGTAAAAAGATACTATGTAATTTTGAAGAAATAGAAACGATATTATCAAATATTATAGATGGATTAGTGAATTAGTTATCGGAAATTGTGCCTTTAAGAGGAGGCTAACATGGGCAAAGAAAGAATACCAAGAATCGATAATAATGAAAAAGTAAGGAAATTACTTCTACCTCATTGTCGCTTGAAATATGGAGAAATTTGGGAAGACTCTGTTCGTGGACATAAAATAGGTTGTCTCGATGCCACTGACGAGAATGATACTACAAGATTAATGGGTAATAATAAGGCTACATTAGCAATTCAAGACCCACCTTATAATGTTATTGTGGGAAATAGTAATACTAATAATTTAAGCAAAATCTCAGTAGAAAATTATATAAAGTGGAGCAAACAATGGGTCCAAAATATAGTTAGAATATTAAAGAGTGATGCCCATTTTTATATCTGGTTAGGAGCTGACCAGAACCAAGGATTTCAGCCTTTACCAGATTTTATGATTATGATGAGAGAATTTAATGACTTGAAGACAAGAAGTTTTATTACTATGAGAAATCAGCGAGGCTATGGTACACAAAAAAACTGGATGGCCGTGAGGCAAGAGTTGCTTTATTACATAAAAGGCAATCCTGATTTTGAAACTCAATATACCGAGATACCCAAAATATTACGAGGTTATTATAAAAATGTGAATGGAGAGGTAAAGGAAAATTTAGAGCGTAGTAAATCTAATACTATCCGACCAGGAAATGTATGGGTTGATGTTCAACAAGTATTTTATAGAATGGAAGAAAATGTCCCAGGTTGTTATGCACAAAAACCGCTTAAAGCAATAGAGAAAATTATATTATCTTGTTCAAAAAAAGGCGATTTGGTAGTGGACTTCTTTGCTCACTCAGGGACAACTCTTCTTGCTGCTGAGAAGTTAAGAAGGAAATGTTTTACTATAGACATTGATCCTATCTTTGCAGAAATTACAATAAGAAGATTCGAACATTTAAGGGGAACCGGAAAAACCGGTTGGCAATTTAGAAATCCTTTCCCTGAAGTTAAGGTAAAATTGGGAATAGAAAATGATGAGAAAATAAGACCAAAAGGAGTATTACAAAAAACTCTGTTTGATATTTCTGACAACGCAAAAAATAAGGAGGCAATATGCAAGAGTTAAAAAGGGAATTAGATAAGTTAATTGAAAAGCTGGAGAATGCTGACAATTTTCGTGCTACTTTAGAAAATCTTGTATCTGTTTACCCATTTAGTGAATATGAGTATGTCATTTCGCATTTGCTTGCTGCTAATAAACTTACACTTGATGAATACTATGACTTAAGAAATTCTTATATAGATAGGAATTTGTATCTCTACATATTTGAGATTTCTGCACCAAGAGGGTTTGGAGATAAATGGGCATTTGGGCACTTGAAAGAACTTGTTCCCGATTTCCAAAGACCAAACAAGAAATTAGATCCGAAGTATTCGGGTGAATATGATTTTTGGTTAGATTGGATGGACAAAAAAAATAAATCTCACGGTATCCGTGTAGAAATCAAAGCATCAAGAGCAGTGGATTTTGAGAAACCAGACGAACCGCTATACATCAAAGCGTTGTCTTTTGACTCCGATAGACCATTTGATATGAATTTTCAACAAATTAAGACAAAATGCGCCGATGTGTTTCTCTGGATTGCAATTTGGCGCGATAAAATTAGATATTGGGTTTTGAATTCAAACGAAGTGAAAAAGAACAAGTATTTTTCAAAAGGGCAACATAGAGGAAATATAGGAGAGGGACAACTGCACGTAAACCGAGAAAATATATCTGATTTTAATGGATACGAAGTAAAATCAACACAAATTAAAGAAGCAGTAATAGAAGCTTACAAGCGGTTGAAAAAAATGAAACCAAGGCGCAACTTCCGATAACACGATGTTTGTGGCAAGCTTACGCTTGCACAAATTGGCTTATGCCAACTTCACAAACACCGAAACCGTTAATTAGTAAACGAGTAAGTTAGTAAACAATTTATAATTTTTGAAAAATAAATGCTTCATAATCTTTTAAGAAACGAAGATATTATTCTGGCTTCTCAATCTCCAAGAAGAGCATTTCTTTTAAAACAATTAGGACTTAAGTTTCGTCAGATATCTGCTAATATAAAAGAAGTTGAAAATGGAATGCCTTCAGATGATTTTGTTAAATACTATTCAATGAAAAAGGCTGATAAAGTTTTCAAAAATAACCTTAATTCTTTTGTGATTGGAGCTGATACAATAATCCTAATTGACAATAAGATAATTGGAAAACCAAAAAATTATAATGAAGCTAAAGAATTTTTACGAACCATTTCAAGTAACTGTCATATTGTATTGACTGGAATTTCTATTTGCTTTAAGGAAACTACAATATCAAAAATTGAAAAAACAAAAGTATATTTCAACCAAATTTCTGAACAAGATATTGAAGAATACATACTCACAAATGAACCAATGGATAAAGCCGGAGCTTATGGAATTCAAGGCTTTGGTAGCCAGTTTATCAAAAGAATTGAAGGTTGTTTTTTTAATGTAATGGGATTTCCAATTCCACTTTTTTATAAAATGGTAAAAGAACTGTTTATGAGAAAAGAGTAAATATTTATGAGTATAAAGGGAAAGCGGAAAACGGAAAACGGAAAACGGAAAACGGAAAAAAAGCAAATTTCAAATTACAAATGACAAATAACAAATAAATTCCAAAATCCAAATAACAAATATCAAATAAATTTCAAATTTCAAAATCCAAAATCCAAAATCCAAATATTTTTCCAGATTCAGATTCTAACAGGATTTGTAATCCTGTTTCAAACCATAAAAGAAAATTAGATAACAAATAAGAAACGGAAAAGGGAAAACGGAGAACGGAAAAAAGATTTAATTTTATGAATAAAATTTTGTTCGTGTCCGTCTGGGCGCCTGTCTCGGCTTGGCCGAGCCAAGACGGGCCGAGACCGATTAGTTCGTGCTTGCCCCGTTAGATATTCTTGTCCAGTTAGATACTTCCTATTC
>JACNFI010000428.1 GCA_014384665.1 Candidatus Cloacimonadota bacterium | reverse complement strand
TAGCGGTGGTTTGATGGGACTTTCACCATCTACAAAAGCACAAATTTTGTATGATGACTCCCTTCAAATTTTTCTTCCAGACCAAAAAAAACTTTATCTTTTTGAACCAAATAGTGAATTAAATATAAACCTTGACTTTGATAGAATAATAAGAAAAGTTTCAATAATTGAAAAAGAAAAAAAGAAATTCATTATTCCTGTTTCTTCTGAAGCAAAATTATTTTTTGACCAGAAATTCAATCTGGAATTAATACAAAAAGAGGACATCAAAATCAATCTAAAGGATTACAGAAACAGATTACCATATAATCTGATTATTTTTCACGATGAGAAAGAGGTTGCAAGTTTGTGGATAGATGGTTGGAATTTTAGCGAACTAAAAGATGAGATTTTCAATCTTAAAATACCAAATAATATAGAAATTACAACTTATAAAAAAAATGGCATCAAATAAAAAAATCTTTGAGTTCTTTATGCCTTCGTGGTTAAAGGAGTGATTATGATAAAAAGATACACATTGCCGGAAATGGCAAAAATCTGGAGTTTGGAGAATAAATTCAAAAAATGGTTGGAAATTGAAATATCTGCTTGTGAAGCAATGAATAAACTCGGATTAGTTCCTGATAATGACTTGCAAAATATCAAATCAAAAGCAAGATTCAAAGTTGATGAAATAGATGAAATTGAGAAGAAAGTGAATCATGATGTAGTTGCGTTCCTCACCAATGTTGCTCAATATGTCGGCAGTTCTTCAAGATTTATCCATTTAGGATTGACTTCCTCAGATGTTGTGGATACTGCCAATTCCTGTTTGATGAAAGAGGCAGGATTGCTTATCCTAACAGAGATGGAGGAACTTTCAGAAATTTTGAAAGAGAAGGCGTATGAATACAATGCCACCCTTTGTATAGGTCGTTCTCACGGAATTCATGCAGAGCCAACAACATTTGGACTGAAATTCGCTCTCTGGTTTGATGAAATGCAGAGAAATATCAAAAGAATCAAATCTGCAATTGAAAATATCGCAGTTGGACAAATCTCAGGTGCAGTCGGCAACTATGCACACATTGACCCATTTGTTGAAAAGTATATTTGCAAAGAAATGGGATTGAAACCTGTAAATATTTCAACACAAATTATTCAACGCGACAGATATGCACAATATATCACAACATTGGCTATTATAGGAAGCACAATTGAGAAAATTGCCACAGAGATACGAGGATTACAGAGAACAGAAATTCACGAAGTTGAAGAAGGATTTACCAAAGGGCAAAAGGGCTCATCTGCGATGCCTCATAAGAAAAATCCAATTCTTTGTGAACGGCTTTGTGGACTTGCACGAATTCTGCGAGGTAATGCAATCACCTCTTTAGAAAATAATGTACTCTGGCACGAAAGGGATATCAGCCACTCTTCTGCTGAAAGAATAATCATTCCTGATTCCACGATTCTTCTGCATTATATGTTGGTGAAAACAAGTGAGTTAATGAAAAATCTCAAAGTATTTCCTGAGAATATGAAAAGAAATATTGAATTGACAAATGGCTTGATTTTTTCGCAAACAATCTTATTAGAATTGACAAAAAGAAATATTACAAGAGAAAAGGCATACAAAATTGTTCAACGCTGTGCTATGCAATGCTGGGAAACAAAACAGCCATTCAAAGATACTTTACAGAAAGATGAAGAATTGATGAAGATTATCAAACCTGATGAATTGGAGAAATTATTTTATTTAGATAGATTTTTAAAAAATGTAGATTATATTTATGAAAGAGTATTTAAGAAGTAATTAAGCTAGAAACTCGAAATTTGAAAAAAAGAATAGATTTTCAATTAATAATTTGTTCGTGTTAGTTCGCGTTGGTTAGTGTTAGTTCGTGGTAAATTTTTTAAGGAGAAAATGTGAAAAAGGTAAAAGTCTATATAACACTAAAGCCAGAAGTATTAGACCCACAAGGAAAAGTAATAATGAACACCCTTCATACATTGGGATATGAAGATATATCTGATGTGCGTGCAAGCAAATTCTTTGAAGTCAAAATAAATTCTGATGATGAAAACCATATCAAAAAAGAGATTGATGAAATCTGCGATAAGGTTCTGGCAAACCCGAATATTGAGACATATAGATATGAGGTTGAATAATAAATCCTGTATCATTATTAAATCCTGATATAAATTCATAAAAAATTGAAAAATTTAAAGAAGTAATTTTATCTTGACATAATTTATTTATGAGAAGATTGAATAATTTTATTAGTATCCGTTGAATCATAAAAAAACAGGAGGAAATATAATATGTCAAATCTGGCAATTAAAGGTAAATGGAAAGATGGAAAACTTATTTTTGAAGAAAAAATTCCGTTTAAAGAAGAGATGGAAGTTATGGTTATTTTTATGAATAATATACCCAAAAATGAACTTTATGTACAATCACATGAGGTTCAAGAAGCATTAGTTGTATCCGATGAGAACTACAATAAAGGCAATTTCAAAGAATTTTCTGATGTTGATAAATTAATTATAGAACTTGATAATGGATAAACCAATTATTTCGTTTGATCCAAATTTTGCCAAATTATATAGAAAGTTACCCCAAAAAACTAAACAAAAATTCAAAAAACAAATTAAATTTCTTTCCGAAAATCCAAAACACCCATCTCTTAAAATTCATAAAATTAAATCTCATACAGAACTATGGGAATTTTATGTTGATAGATATTATAGATGTCTTTTACCAAAAAAGCTAACAAATATCTCTTGAAATGGGTAGGAACGCATAATACTATTGACAGAATGTAAGAATAAAATCCTCATAAACCCAAATATTGGAATATATTGAGTTGAAATCTGAATCTTGGAAATGAAAATATTATTTTAAATCTTGAGCCGTAAGATTTATAGGAATCTTATGTTTCTAAGTTTCTATTTGCAAATTATTGTAACAATTATAAAAATCAGCTCTTTGAAGAATTGAGTGGGTAAGTTTAAAATAATATCCAATATCCAACACGGAATATCCAATCCCTGTGAAATAAAAGAAAAAGAAGATTTCACGGGACAGGTGATGAAGGAAAAAATAAAATGAGTGGAAAAGAAAAGAAGTTTAATTTACAGGAACGGCTTATTGATTATGCAGTTAGAATAATTAATGTTTCTGAACAACTACCTGAGACAAAAGCAGGTAAACATATTTCTTCTCAAATGCTAAGAAGCGGTACATCACCTGCTCCAAATTACGGAGAGGCTCAAAGTGCTGAATCTAAGGCTGATTTTATTTACCCCGTTAGATAATTAATAAATTAATAGAAAACAATATTTTAAACGAAATATCTAACGGGGTGAATAAATTAAAAGTAGCTTTAAAAGAGTTGAGAGAGACTGAAGTGTGGTTGAAAATAATAGTTCGGGCAAAATTAATTCAACCTTCAGCAAAATTGTCCCCATTATTGCAGGAGACAGATGAGTTGATTTCAATATTTTTCAAGAGTATCGATACGGCGAAAAAGAAAAATGAGCGATAGCGAACAAAAACTTGGATATTGGATATTCCGTGTTGGATATTGGATATTCAGTTGTTTTATATTCTGAACATCAACCCACTTAAAAATAGAAGGAACCGAAAAATCAGGATATTAGCTACTAAATATGAAATATAATGTAATAATCTTTCCAGGCTCAAACTGTGATTATGATAGTTATTATGCTGTAAAAAAAATAATGCAAGCAGATGTTGAATATGTCTGGCATAAAGATACAGAACTAAAAAATCCTGATTGCGTCATTTTGCCAGGTGGATTTTCTTATGGGGACTACCTTCGTGCGGGTGGAATTGCAAAATTTAGCCCAATAATGCAAGAGGTTGTGAAGTTTGCCAATAAATGTGGTTTGGTAATCGGTATTTGTAATGGCTTTCAGATGCTTACTGAAGCCAGTCTTCTTCCTGGAACACTTTTACAGAATAAATCTTTGCTCTTTGTTTGTAAGCACCAGTATGTGAAAGTCATTAATAATAATACATCTTTCACGAGTTCATTGAAAAAAGGAGATGTATTAGATATCCCAATCGCTCACAATGAAGGGAATTATTTTATTGATGAAATTGGATTGCAGAAATTGAAAGATAATAAGCAGATTGTATTCCAATACTGCGATAAAAATGGAAATGTGAATGAAAATGCCAATCCAAATGGGTCTCTGGAAAACATCGCTGGAATAATTAACAAAAAAGGTAATGTGCTTGGAATGATGCCCCATCCAGAAAGAGATTCTGAGCCTGCATTAAATTTAGCTGATGGACAAGAAATTTTTAAATCTATTGAAAACTATATTATCCATAAATTAAAAATATAAAATAAGAAACAAAAAATTAAAATGAAAAAAAATATATACTCTGAGTTTATCAAATAAAAGATGAAACGTTTAAGTCAACTTTTAGATTTATTTTTTCCCAATGTATGTATTGTATGCAAAGAAAAGTTGACTAATAATCATTGTATATGTCAAAAATGTTTAAATAAATTGGTTCTTTTAGATAAAAAAAAGTGTTTCTTCTGTGGTGAAAGTCCAGCTAAATATGGCCTCTGTGAACATTGTAAAAAAGAGTTGCATTTTGATGGACTTGTATCATCATATAAATTCGATAATATTATTCAACTTTTGATTCATAATCTAAAATATAATGAATATATGAAGATTGGAAAACTTTTAGGAGAATTGTTAGCAAATAGGTTATCAAAATATGAGTTTATTTCTGATATTGATTTTATTATTCCTGTTCCTCTTCATAAAGTAAAAGAGCGAGAACGAGGATTTAATCAATCTTATATCATCTCAAAGGAAATATCAAATATATTAAAAATTCCATTAGGAAAAAATATTATCAAAAGATCAAAATATACAAAAACCCAAACAAAGCTAACTAAAGAAGAACGCGAAAAAAATGTTGGTGATGCTTTTGAAATTAAGTATCCAGAATTAGTAAAAGAGAAGATATTCTTGATAGTTGATGATGTAATAACAACTGGTTCCACTATGAAATCAATGGCTTCACTTTTAAAAGAAATAGGTGCAAGAAGAATCTATGCATCTTCAATTGCAAGAGCATAATTATGATTGTTGAAATATCAAAAGAAGAAGCACAAGAACTTATGGATAAAGCTGCAAGGTTCATTGCAGAAAGAAGAATGGGTTCACCCGCTCTAATGTTTATAGAGTCAGTAAGACCTTTACATTTTATTGCCAGCCAGTTCCTTTATATGATTGCCCCCTTTGCAGAATTGATATTTAATCCACAAGAATACCAAAAATTTGCCTGTGCAATTGAAAAAGATGAAAACATCAAATTTCTTCTCGAAAAACTGGACGAATATGATTCTGAATTTCATCAAAAGTGGAAAGAAGAAAAAAGAAAGATTAAAGAATTAAAAAATAAAAAGAAAGCATTAAAAAAGATGAAATAAGGGGATAAGGGGATAAGGAAATAAGGGAAATAAGGGAATAAGGAAATAGGGGAATAGAAAAGATGGTTTATCAAAAAACAAATAAATATTTAGTGATAATTTGTGTGAATTTGTGGCTAAATAACTCATAGGAGGAGTGATGGCTCAAGAATTGAAATCAATCTTAGCTACTGATTGCGGAAGTACCACTACCAAAGCAATTTTGATTGAAAAGATAGATGGAGTTTATAGATTAATTGTTCGTGGAGAAGCACCGACAACCGTTGAAGCTCCTTTTGATGATGTAACCAAAGGTGTTTTGAATGCTGTTGAAGAAGTAGAAGATTTAGTCCATCTGAAAGGCGATAAAAAAAGGAAAATCCTGGAAGATGAAAAGATTGTAGTTCCACAAAAGGGTGCCATTGGTGTGGATGCTTATGTGTCAACAAGCAGTGCTGGCGGTGGTTTACAAATGATGGTGGCAGGTGTTGTAAAAAGCATGACTGCTGAAAGTGCAGAAAGAGCTGCACTTGGCGCAGGTGCTATTGTTATGGATGTCCTGGCAAGCAATGATAAGAGGTTACCACACCAGCAGATTGAAAGAATCAGGCATTTACGACCTGATATGATTCTGCTCTCAGGTGGTATTGATGGTGGTACAACGAAACATGTTGCGGAACTTGCAGAAATCGTTTCTGCTGCTGACCCCAAACCCAGATTGGGCTCCGACTATAGATTGCCAGTTATATTTGCTGGGAATGTAAAAGCTCGCGAATTCGTTAAGCAAAATTTAGACGATAAAACAGATTTAATAATCACTGAGAATATCCGTCCTGTTTTAGAGAGAGAAAATCTGGGTCCTGCCCGAGACAAAATTCACGACCTTTTTATGGAGCATGTTATGGCACAAGCTCCAGGCTATAAAAAATTGATGTCTTGGACATTAACAGAAACAAGCAAAGGAGAAATGAAACAGATTCCCATTATGCCAACACCAGGAGCAGTTGGAAATATTATGAAGACAATTGCAAAATCGGAAAAAATTGATGTCATAGGTGTTGATATTGGCGGAGCAACTACAGATATATTTTCAGTTTTTACAAAAAGTCAAATCTTTAATAGAACTGTTAGTGCTAATCTTGGAATGAGTTATAGCATTTCAAATGTTCTTGCATCAACTGGAATTGATAATATTATGCGCTGGGTTCCTTTCAATATTCCAGAGAAACAGTTAAGAAATATGATAAAAAATAAAATGATTCGTCCTACTACAATACCTTTTCTTATGGAAGAATTAATTTTAGAGCAGGCAATTGCAAAAGAAGCTTTGCGACTTGCTTTTGAACAGCATAAGGAATTCGCAGTTACTCTAAAAGGAACGCAAAAAGAAAGTGAAATTGCTGATGCTTTTGCTCAAAAAATCTCAGGCCAAACTATTGTTGATATGATGTCTCTGGATATTCTTGTTGGAAGTGGTGGAGTGCTTTCACACGCACCTCGCAGAAATCAGGCAGCTATGATGCTGATTGATGGATTTCTTCCAGAAGGCGTCACGCGGCTCGCTGTTGATAGTATCTTTATGATGCCACAATTAGGTGTTCTGGCGACCATAAACGAAAAGGCAGCTAAGGAAGTTTTTGAAAAAGATTGCTTAATTCATTTAGGAACCTGTATTGCACCAAAAGGAAAATATAAGGAAGGAAAGACCGCTTTGAATGTAAAAATTGAACTTCCTGATAGCGTCTTTGAAGAGGATATTAAATTTGGTGAGATAGTTTTACTTAAATTGGGTGTTGGACAAAAGGCAAAAGCATATCTTAAGCCTTTAGCCGGTTTAGATCTTGGAGCTGGTAGAAATAGTGAAATTAATACTGAGATTTCTGGTGGTGTGGTTGGAATCGTTATTGATACAAGAGGTAGAGAAATATACTTTGATGATATACTTAATAAGGAAACTATGCGTTTGCATTTACCCTCAGACAATTCTGAAAGAATAAAAGCACTAAAAAAATGGATGAGGGCATTTCAAGTTTATCCAAATGACAAACTAATTTAGGAGACAATTATGGCTCAAGCTTATACACCAGGATTAACTATCAGTAGAAGTATTATTCTGAAAATGGATAGAATTTTACCACTTAAAGGAGAAGTTGTAGTTAAGGAAGGGGACAAGGTGCAAGCTGATGATGTTGTAGCAAGAACTGATTTGCCTGGCGATGTGATTCCTCTAAATGTTGCAAATAAATTAGGAATTCAACCCAGCGATGTTCCTGAAAAAATGTTGAAAAAAACAGGGGATGAAATCAAACAAGGCGAGGTTATTGCTTTAAGTAGGGTTCTATTCGGATTATTCAAAAGTAAAGTTCCATCTCCTGTAAATGGCACTGTGGAGAATATCTCGTCAATCACAGGTCAGGTTTTGTTAAGAGAACCTCCAGTCCCAATAGAAATTAAAGCATTCATTGATGGAATTGTAACTAAGATTTATAAAGATGAGGGAGTAGAAATTGAGAATAAATCTGCTTATGTTCAGGGTATCTTTGGAATTGGTGGAGAGATTACTGGCGAAATTAAAATGGCTGTTGATTCTCCGATTAGTATTTTAACTCCAGATTTAATAGATGAAACATTTAAAGATAAAATCATTATTGGTGGCTCAATAGTTGACTTACCTTCAATAAAAAAAGCACTAAAAGTCAGAGCTAAAGGTATTGTTGCTGGTGGTATTGAAGACAACGATTTAAAGGAATTCCTTGGATTTGACATTGGTGTTGCAATTACTGGACATGAGGATAAAGGGATAACCATTGTTCTAACAGAAGGATTTGGTCCTATGAAAATGGCAAGCAAAACTTTTAATCTATTAAAAGAGTTTGAAGGGTATAAAGCTTCTATGCATGGAAAAACACAAATTCGTGCTGGCGTGATGCGTCCTGAAATTATTATTCCAATTCCATTCAAAGAAGAGGAATTAAAAGTAAAAGAGGAAGAAGCTGCTGGCTTGCAAATTGGCAGTCAAATCCGAATTATTCGTGAACCACATTTTGGAAAAATATGTACCGTTAGTGCTTTACCCGAAGATTTGGTTGTTGTGCAAAGCGAAACAAAAGTTAGAATCCTAAAAGCAAAACTTGAAAATGGAACAGAAGTTATTGTCCCAAGAGCAAATGTGGAAGCAATTGAAGAATGATATATATAAAACCAGTAAGGTTTTTTTTATTTACATATGTAAGGTAGAAATAAATGTTTAATCCTGAAAATTTCATTAAAAATGCAAGAGCACTAATTGGACCTATTGATATAAGTAAAAAAAGTAAATTCGGTTTAGTTGATGAAAATACTCGAACATACTTTGTTTATAATTATATTAAAGTTAAACGAGAACGTAAGGACTCATTTTTATTTGTAGAGTTTCATAATGATAGACTAGAGAGAAAAGAAAATCATTTTGAAGAATTTAGAAAAGTTTTCGGAATAAAAATAGATAAAGCAAGATACAGAAACATAGCAAGAGAGTTAATAAATAAACCTATCTCACCAAAGATAAAGAAATTTATCTCCCAAGATGATAAATGGATAGCTGTATGGGATAGAAGGATAAATATTGTTGGCTTCTATCAATTCAATATTTCAGAAGATGGAGAAAAGGTGTTCTGTCATTTTAGGACTTTGTATCCATTTGTAAGGGCATTTGAAGTTACACCAAAGATTTTGGGAAAAAACTGGGAATTTATGAATAAGAATATTTGGTAAGATAGAAAAGTCATAAATAGTCAAATGTGGTCATATGCTCCTTCGGAGCGTCAAATGAGCCTTCGGCTCGTCATAAGTCTATCAAAAGCGAGGCGTTATGACCATTTATGACGGCTTTAGCCATTATGACAGCGAACGAAGTGAGCATTATGACAGCGAAGCGTTTTGACGGCTTTAGCCAATTACCATCAACTTTATTTCTGTCATCTCTTGCATCGTATATTTCACACCTTCTCGACCAAAGCCTGAATTTTTTATTCCACCATACGGCATCTGGTCAACCCTAAAAGTTGGAGTGTCATTAATGATTACACCACCAACTTCCAGATTTTCAAACGCATAAAGTATATTTTTCATATTATTTGAAAACACACCTGCTTGCAGTCCATAAACAGTGTCGTTTACCATTTCAATAGCATCTTTGAAATCATCAAACTTCTTGATAGTAACAACCGGAGCAAAAACTTCTTTTGCTTCAACCTTCATTTCAGGAGTTGTATTTATAAGGACTGTAGCATCAATGTTGTTGCCTTCCCTGTTTCCTCCACAAAGAATTTTTGCACCATCTTGTATCGCTTCATTTACCCATTTCTCTGCACGAATAGCCTCTTCTAAAGTAATCATTGGATTTAGAAAAACATTCTCATCTAAAGGATGACCAATTCTTATTTCTTTAACTTTTCCCACAAATTTTGGCACGAAATCATCATAAATATTTTGATGTACATATATTCTTTGAGTGTGAATACAAACCTGACCAGCATAAGCAAAACCTCCTATAATTGTTTTACTTATTGCATCTTCGATATCAGAATCCTTGTCTATAATCAATCCAGCATTTCCACCTAATTCCAAACATATTTTTTTCTGACCACAGATTTTTTTTAATCGCCATCC